>DATLBD010000067.1:0-23225 GCA_035527135.1 Methanothrix sp.
CTATATACCTTTTGGTCAAACGGGTTTTAACTTCCAACTGTCCAAAGGCACTCTTTACCTAGCAGGCTATCTATTTTCCATCTTTTCCAGAGCATTTCTGGTGTGCTCCAGGAATAGGGAAACTATCTCCGAAAACTGGCCCAGGCCGCGAAGATCGGCCGCAACTTCATAGCCCTCTCGCTCCAGGGTGCTCTTCCAGGACTCGGGGCTCTGACCAACGATATCGTTTTCTGCGTGTCCGCCGGCCACAAGCAAAAAGGGCAAGAGCCGTACAGCTCTCGCCCCGCAGCCTTTCAGCTCGGGCAATAGCTCCTCAAGGCCGGAAAAGCCCTCGATGGTGCCCAGGAAGACATTCGTGTGCTCTCTTTTTAGGATCTGGGCCATGAGGGAGTAGAGAGCATCGGCAGGGTGGCCAGTGCCGTGGCCCACCAACAGCACTGCCTCTCTTTCCGGATCCCATAGTGAAAATTCGCGCGGCGGTTTTTCATCTGTGATGCCATCTGCGGCGTTTGCATTAGATGCACCTCCACTCCAAAAAGAGGGCAAGAGAGATGAAATCCTCCGGCAGTCCGGCAGGTCCGACAGGAGTGGCAGGCCCGTCTCCAGGCGCGAGAATGCCTTCCTTCTGCTGTCCTTCAATCCCTGCACCAGCGCCGCCACCTGGTGAAACTCTCCCCCCGGCACGATTTGTAGGGACTGGACAACTACGCTCTCGATCCCCAAGTCGTGCAGCTCCGCCAGTGCTGACAGGAGGCTTTGCACACTGATGCCCTCTTTTTCCAGCAGCCTTTTTCTCATGAGCCGCGAGGTGAAAGCCAGCCGGATCGGCAAGCCGGGAAATTCGAGCTCGTAGGCTCTTTTTATTTGGTCATAGGTGGCCAGGGCAGGAGGAAAAAGAGTGCCATAGGGGGCAAGGACAATTCCGGTCTTCTCTTGCATAGGCATCAAATCTTCTCCATTATTTCAGTCAATAATTAACTACATCTATTTTTCAGCTCTTCGCTTTAGATATGACTGGCCGCAGACTTCTGAGGTTATTGTTGGGCTATTGTTGATGATCCAAAGCTCCTCGGATCGTCTTCGCGCATTCTTTAGCAGCTACATGCCAACACATTACCTTTATGATACCATGGTGAGCGCCCCGCATTCGATTCGCTGCGAAGAAGCAACCACCTTGAAGGGTCAAGCCCGCGGATACGATCCCAGTACCCGGACCATGGCCGCTTTCTCTCTTATGGCGGCTATTGCTTCTCCTACCGCGCTATCATCCACATGCCCTTCCAGGTCGATGTAAAAGTAGTAATCTCCCAGACCCTTACGACTGGGCCGGGACTCGATCCTGGTTAAATTGATCTTGCGCCTGGCAAACTCTTCTAAAATGGAGAAGAGCGCCCCAGGGCGGTCGCGATCAAGATAGATGACAAGCGAGGTCTTATCCCGGCCTGTGGCCTCGACCATCTTTCTTGCTGCCACAATAAAACGAGTGATATTGTCGCCCGCATCCTGAATCTCCCTGGCCAGGATATGCAGACCATACTTTTCGGCAGCGTCCGCTCCAGCAATGGCCGCCATCTCCGGGAACTCCTGGGCCAGGCGGGCGGCATGGCTGGTGGAGCCGGTAGTCCTGACCTCTGCCTGAGGATAGTGCTCTCGCAAATACTGCCGGCACTGGGCCAGCGCCTGAGGATGGGAGAGGATTACTTTGATCGCCCCCTCACCCCGGCCCACCAGGCAGTGTCTGATGGGAATATTCAACTCTCCCACAATCACAACATCGAGGCGCAGGAGAAGATCCATGACTAAAGTTACAGCTCCTTCCAGGCTGTTTTCTACGGGAACGATGCCTGTCTCAAGCTGGCCGGCCTGCACAGCCTCTAGAACTCCATCAAAATCATTGAAGTAGACCAGGGTGGCCTCCGGCTGGCCTTTTGACCAGAGAAGAGCCGCCTTTTCCGAATAGCTCCCCTCCGGCCCGAGAACTCCAATCCTGTGTTTCAAGCTCAAGCCTTCTCCTTTGATTTTTCATCCAGCTCGGCCATCAGCTCTACGGCCCGATCCACGCTGATCCTGCGCTCCGCAGCCATACGAGCGGCAATGATGTCAATCAGATCGCACTTGGCTCCTGCCTGTACAGCCACGTTCTTGGCATGCAGGGACATGTGTCCTCTCTGAATGCCTTCCGAGGCTAAGGCCCGCAGCGCCGCGAAGTTCTGGCACAGGCCCACCGCAGCGATGATGCGGGAGAGATCATCTGCGCTTTTAACGCCCAGAATTTTCACGGCCGTCTTGGCCACAGGATGAACGCGCGTGGCCCCTCCGACCAGGCCCACGGCTGCGGGCATCTCAATGGTTCCCACCAGATCTCCATCCTTGTTCTTCTCATACCGGGTTAAAGCTTTGTAGCGCCCGCTTATCGAGGCAAAGGAATGTGCTCCGGCCTCCACGGCTCTGGTATCGTTTCCGGTAGCCAGCACCGTGGCCGTCACTCCATTCATGATGCCCTTGTTGTGGGTCGCGGCCCGATAGGGATCGACCTGTGCAAGCTCTGCCGCTAAAAGTATTCCGTCCACCACCTCGTGGCCGCCTATCTCCTCTGCCTTAAAGACCGCCTTTGCCCTAACCAGTCGAAGGTCGGCCAGATTGGAGATGATGCGCAGATACACCCGGCCCCCGGTTATTTGCTCGATTCTGGGAGCTAGTGCTTCGGCCATGGTATTGATGGCATTAGCACCCATAGCATCCCGGCAGTCCACGATGAGATGGGTCACAACCATCGGCCCCAATTTAGAGTCGATGACATAAACCTCGATGTCCTTGACTCCGCCTCCGTACTTGACCAGCATGGGATCCTTCTCATTAGCCATCCTCGTCAGCTCATCCTTATGAAGCAGGATCGCCTGGCGGGCCGCAAAGGGATCGCCAATTCCTGTGGCCTGAATCTGAGCGCGCATGACCGGTCCGGTGCTGGAAGTTACAAAACCGCCCCCTTCCCGTGCCATCTTGGCACCGTTGCTGGCTGCAGCGATGACGCTCGGCTCCTCGGTGGCCATGGGTATGAGCACCTCTTTGCCATCGATGACGAAGTTGGTGGCTACGCCCAGCGGCACCTGGAACAATCCGATCACATTCTCTACCATCTTGTCGGCCTGGTCAAGAGACAGGCCCGTCTCAACCTGGGATATCTCTTCTTTTCCCAGTGCCGCCTGCTCTGCCACAGCGATAAGCCTATCGGAGGGAGCAAGCTTGTAAAATCCCGCTATTCTGGAAGTCATAGATCTCAGTTCCTCTCTAACATGTATGAAAAGCATTGGAAGGGGAAAAACTTTATTCCAGCCGGAGGATTTATTTTTATGGCCCAATCCCCCCCCTTTCCTATTGCCGGAGAAATTTTGAAGCTGGAAAACATTGTGGGAAAACTCAGTCCAGTGCAAAAGATGCTGCTGGGGACAGATGGATCTGTGACGGGGCTGCTGGAAGTGGTCACAGAAAGCCCTATTGAGATTGAGACTTTAGTGCAGAGGGTTGAGCCGGCAGATGAGGCTGTGGCAAAAGAGCTTCAGGTAAACACGGGAGAGGAGGTCAATTACAGAGTAGTGCTGCTAAAGAAGGCAAACAGCCAGGAGGCGCTGGTCTATGCAGTCTCGCATACTCCTTTAAAGAGGCTGGACGCCAGCATCAAAGATGACCTTACTAGAGCTGATATTCCCATTGGAGCCATCCTGAAAAAACATCGCATCGAATCGCGGCGAGACATAACAAGCACTGCATCTTTGCCTGCAAGCCAGGAGCATTGCCAGGCATTTGGCGTCTTTTCTCGCGAGATTATGCTCACAAGAAGTTACAGGATAATTCGCCATGGCCAGCCGCTCATAGCCATCAGGGAGACATTTCCCTACAACAGCTTCAGAGATGAAAGAAAAGTTGTGATCCAGACTCCGTCCCGATTGCATTTGACCCTGACCGATTTAACGGGAAGCTGCGGCCGAGTGGACGGGGGCGTGGGTATCTCTTTGGATGAGCCTAACATATTGCTGGAGGCGGAGAGATGCGAGGATATGGTGGCTGTGGGAGAAAATGCAGACCGCGCTCTGGCTGCGGCTCGTGCGGTGCAAAAGCATCTTGGCCTGGGTGGGGCGCGCTTTTCCATCCGCAGCGGATACAGGATGCATGCGGGCCTGGGCGGCGGAACGCAGCTGGGCATTGCCGCGGGAAAGGCTCTGTGCGAGCTTTATCACCAGTCCCTCTCTGTGCGCGATATCGCCCGCATCATTCATCGGGGTGGAACCAGCGGCATCGGCACGGCTGCTTTTGAGACAGGCGGCTTTTTAGTTGACGGAGGGCACAGCTATGGGCAAGGAAAAGACAAAATGGGCTTTTCGCCTTCCTCTGCATCAGAGGGCGTGCGGCCTGCATCGGTTATTGCGCGCCATGACTTTCCTAGAGATTGGAAGATCATCCTGGCCCTGCCCGAGATCGCTCCCGGTGCTCATGGCAAAAAGGAAGTGGACATCTTCCAGAGGTACTGCCCCCTGCCCGTGGCTGAGGTGCATGAACTCTGCTACCAGATCCTGGTGCGAATGGTACCCTCATTGGTAGAGGGAAGCCTGGATGATTTTGGATCGGCCGTTAACAGAGTGCAGGAGATCGGCTTTAAGAAGATTGAAGTAATGCTGCAGCATCCCGTAGTGCACCGGCTGATAACGCACATGCGGGAGGCAGGAGCGGCCTGCGCGGGACTCAGCTCCTTTGGGCCGACCGTTTATGCCATAACGGATACGCAAGGCAGGGATATCGAGGCCGCCGCCCGTGAGGCCATGAGAGAGGTGGGTGGAGAGGTCCTGTTCACTCGCGCCAGAAATGAGGGTGCAAGGGTAAGGATGGCCTAGCAAATCCGGCAAAAGATGATACGACTTCTCATATGGAATATGGCTTAGATGTTCAAAATTATATTGAGAGATGATCAAATGAGCGATATCAAATCTTTATTGGAAAAATTAAGTAATGCGCACGGCATATCGGGCTGGGAAGGATCCATCCAGCAGATAGTAAAAGAGGAGATTGAGCCTTATGTTGATGAGGTTCGAGTGGACACTCTGGGAAATCTCATCGCCACCAAGAAGGGAGGACAGCCTTCCATTATGATCGAGGCCCATGCCGATGAGATCGGCCTCATGGTAAAACAGGTGGACGAGAAGGGATTTCTTAGATTTATTCGCATCGGCGGCTGGTTTGACCAGACCCTTCTCAACCAGAGGGTTATCATCCATACCAGATCCGGGCCCATCACCGGCGTCATCGGCAGCAAGCCCCCCCATGTCATGGAAGAAGAGGACAGAAAGAAGGTGGTCAAGGCCAAAGATATGTTCATTGATATCGGCTGCACCAGCCAAAAGGAAGTGGAGGACCTGGGAATCCTGCCCGGCACGCCTATCTCCATCGACAGGACTTTTTCCTCTTTGCAGGGAGACAGGGTCACCGGTAAGGCCTTCGACAATCGAGCAGGGCTCATCGTCATGATCGAGGCCCTGAAGAGGACCAAATCCAAGTCCACCATTTATGCCGTGGCCACTGTGCAAGAGGAGGTAGGCTTGAAGGGCGCCAAGGTTGCTGCCTATGGCCTGGACCCCGATGTCGCCATAGCAGCCGATGTGACCATTCCGGGAGACCATCCCGGCATTGAGAAAAAGGATGCCCCTATTGAGATGGGCAAGGGCCCAGTAGTTGTAGTGGCCGATGCCTCAGGGCGGGGCATCATCGCTACTCCCCAGATCATCGAGTGGCTGGCGGGCACGGCCAAGGAACATGAGATTCCCATTCAACTGGAGGCCTCCGACGGCGGAACTACGGACGCTACAGCCATTTACCTTACCAAGTCAGGCATTCCTACAGGCGTCATCAGCGTGGCCACGCGCTACATCCACTCGCCGGTGGAGGTTCTCTCCATCAGCGATATCGACAAAGCTGCTGATCTGATGGCCAGGTGTCTGGAGACGGCGGAGAGATACTTTAAAAATTGATCTCCCCATATCTTTTTTTGCATGGTGTCTTAATTTTTTATTAATATAATGATAAGTAACGATATAATTGATGAAATAATCAATGATGAAAACCGGAAAATTATCACAGGGATAAAAATCAGGAAATACGTCAATCACAAAAACAAAAAAATTCTAAATATAAGAGGCCTGCCCGGACTTCCTCGGAAGGTCTCCTCTAAGCAGAATTTAGCTTGAACCGATGAGGCTGATCACAAAGAAACCCAAGACCACACCAACTACGAACACAACAGCAAACGAGGTGTAGATCAGGGATTCAGCAAAGTAAAATTCTTCCATATACTCATCTCACTACCAGCACTGGGATCGTTGCCCAGTAAAGAACTTTCTGCACTACGCTGCCAATCAACAGCTTGGAGGCACCGGACTCGCCATGGCTTCCCATGACAATCAGATCTGCCTTCTCAGCTCCGGCTGTATCTATAACCGCATTTGCGGGAGCCCCAATTCTGACGATTGCGTCAACGCTGACGCCTCCTTTGTTACCCATGGCCTTGATATCGTCAACAGCCTTCTCGCCAGCTACCTTCAGCCTATCCTCTACGTCCTTTCTTTCGGATCCAAGCTGCCGAACGGCGCTTGCGATAATAACTTCATTTACAACGTAGAGTGCGGTGACCTGTGCGCCGAGTGCTTTAGCGAGCTCCATGCCCTCCTCAGCGGCTAGCTTAGATTTATCTGAGCCATCTGTAGCGATCAATATGCGCTTGTACATCCTATCCCACCTTTGGTGCGTTTATCTCACTGACATTGTATAAATAGCTATCTTCCCGATTTGAGAATTCTAAGGGCTAATAGAGCCGCATTTTCTCCATTATCGATGCCCACACAGGCCACAGGAACTCCGGGAGGCATTTGAACAATTGATAAAAGTGCATCCAGGCCGCCCAGCTTCGCACTTACCGGCACTCCAATGACCGGGCGCGCCGTCTTTGAGGCAATAACGCCTGGCAGCGCCGCGGATAGACCGGCAATGCCGATAAAAACGCGAGCATCCGTCTGGGAGATGAAATCTTCCAGCTCTTGGGGATTTCGATGCGCAGAGAGCACTTTATGCTCAAAGGACACATCCTTCTCTTCCAGTATGCGCACGATCTTGTCCACAATTGCCTGATCGGACCTGGACCCCGAAATTACAGCAATATCGACCATAGCTCATTTCGTCCTTCTTTTCACCCTTGATTTCGGCCCAGCAGTTCTTGTTGCTTATTCACGCTCATCATAATCAGAGTCTCGAAGATGGTCTTGACCGCTCCGGCATCCAGGTTCAACTCCGTAGCCAGGTCCATGGCCTGGCTTAAGACATTCCTCTCGCGCTCGGGATCGCTTATAGGCTTTCCTTCCGCCCTCTTAGCCTCGAAGATCTTCTTAGAGATACCGATGCGCCGATCAATCAGTCTTATGATCTGCTCGTCTATTTTCTCAATTTCGTTTCGATGTTCATTAAGCTCCATCAAATCCCCCGGCCCTTGGATGCACACCTATTATTTGCTCTCGTTCTTATCACTCTTCCGCCCAAAGGTCTCCAGGCAGCCTCAAGCCCTTCCATCTTATTTTCATCAATTATTGCCGCATAAGCCGGTCCGGTTCCCGAGAGGCTCACTCCTTTTGCCCCGGCCTCCAGCGCCAGGAGCATGGGCTGTGTAGGCAGGTCCAAAGCCGCGCAATAGGCCAGGCCGTTCAAGGTCATGGCCCTACCGTAATCGCCTCGCATGGCCAGCTCAAAGACCACATCCGCCACAGGCGCAATGAGCCGGGAACGGGAGACATTGGTATCTTTGGAAAAGAGCTTTTGCTCGGGAACCAGGAGCATGACATGGGAAGAGAACTCCTCTTGCTTGAGGAGCAGCATTTTGCGGTTGTCGGTCACCACAACGCCGCCGAGCATTGAGGCCAGAGCATCGTCTAGAGCGCCGGTAATGGTCACGCCCACGCTCTTAGCTGCCTGCACGCCGATCTTGGCCGCTTCTACCAGGTCCATCTCTTCTGACAGAGCATCCAGGGTTGCCAGGACAGTGGCGTTGGCCGCGGTACTGCTGCTCTTCAGGCCGCCGGCCACAGGGATCTCGCTGTAGGTTCGAACTACTGCGCCATAGGCGTAGCCCAGTTTCTCCTCAACCAGCCTTACGCAAGCCTCGATAAGGCGAGTGTCTACACCAGGAACGTCTCCCTTAATGAGGCCGGAATCGTTCAGCTCCACCTCGGCCCGCGTCTTGAGATCGATTCCAAAGGCCGCCCCCTTCCAGGTAGCAACTGCATTGAGAATTGTAGCCGCGCCGTTCGCCCATGCATATCCTTTCATGAATATCTCTGGTATCTCCCTAATTCTCAGCATTCCAGCTATCTCTTAGGCCTGCTCCATCTCAAAGATCTTCTTGAGCTTGTCCAGCTCCCGCACAAATTCTTCCTCGCCCTCGCGAGTATATTTTGCCATCATCTTATTCAGATATTCCAGCTCAGTGATGGATGAGACGAAGATGGGCTGGTAGCTGCCCAATTCAAAGAGCGGCAAGACCTCGACACCGCCTTTGCTTGTTCCCTCTTCCAGACCCTTTACGACTACTATAAACGCGAAGTTCTTGTAGCCCAGCCCCCGGGAAATGTTCTTGGCGAAGCTGTTCATCTGCTGTACCCTTCGAGAAGAGAGATCCTTATAGGCTGCAACTGAATCCTTGTACTCCACAAACATGATGGAATCGTCGGACCAGAGCAGGGCGTCGTACTCTACCACGGCGATGGCGTTTTTTAAAGCCACTACATTAAAGAGGACGCCGCGACACCAGCTTATGTTAAGGTGAAGCCTAAAGTCTGCTTCCGTCATAGGCGCGTTCCTCGGCTTCAGCACATAAGGGTCGCTGGACAGTTCAATCATAAGGGATTATTTCTCTTTTCAGATAAATGGACTTTTCCGCTGCCTGGGTTAGCCTCGCATCAAATTTGCCGCCAGGTCGAGCACGGTCCTGGGCCGGTAGAGCGAAACCACTGCTCCGGCATAGGCAGCCTTTTTGGCAAATGAGCCGCTCGAGATGAGCGTTTTTCCTGACAGGCCGCGCACGAGTCTATCTATCTCCTCGTCTTTCATCATGGCCAGTGTCTCTAAAGATGCCCTGCCCATGCGGTACTGCCAGTAGAACTCCCTTTTCCAGAGCTTTTCGTACGCGAGAAGACCTTTGCGGGAGAAATCTGTTGCCGCTACCGCCTGGCCTACCGCCTGGGCGGCCACGCTGCCGCAGATGGTTCCGGCACGCATGCTGTAGGCGAGACCGCTCTGTCCGACGGCTCCGCCCGTGACCAGCAAGGAGTTGGCCGTCATTTCGCCCGGTAAAACGCAGATGGGGTCGCCCCCCCGCCGGATGGATAGTATTTTGAGATCCTCAATATCCCTGTACTGCCCTGCTTTGTGAGCCTTAAATATCTTCAGAAATCCCCGGAAGAACGGCTGCACATTTTGGCCGTGGCCGCGCACGAAGACGCCCAGAGTGGCTCGGTCGCCACCTGCCGGTGAGAAGGTGGCCTTCCAGCCGGGGGCCATGCTGCCGATCCAGTACTGGAAGAACTTCTCCTCGCCCAGGCCCGGATGCTCAACATCGGCTTCCATGGCCCAGGCGATGTCTTCGGGATGGCGCATGGGCTGCAGACCCGCCTGGCGGGCCAAGCCGGACGAGACTCCGGAGGCGTCCACCACAACTTTTGCCTCGATCTCATCTTTATCGAGGTATACGGTTCTGCGATTGCCTTGCTGGATGGATTTTTTGGCGGCGCCGGCCAGCAGAGTCACGCCACCGTTTTGCGCGAGGCTTTGGTAGTGCTCATCGAACTTTTTGCGGTCAATGAAGTAGCCTTTGGCGGGAATTGTGGCACTATGGCCGGAAGGGGAGATAATGCTCATTCCTTCCAGCTCTTTTTTCAGGTAGCAGTCCTCTACCTTGACCCCGGAGGTGGCGGCCATTCCCTCAAAGAGGGTATTGGCGGCGTGATCCAGGCCGGCCAGATCCCTGTCCAATAATATTACTCCAGCTCCGCCTTTTGCGGCAGAGATTGCAGCCATCAGGCCGGCGGGCGAAGCGCCCACTACCAGAACATCGCACTTCACGATGGGGCTTTTGGGCGGGAGGGTGATTAACTTTTCCGGAGGGAGCGGGGGAGGGAGTGTTCACTCAATTCCTTGTAAAGCCTCTCCCTGTACTCATTCGCCAGCTCCGAGACCCTGTCCGCAATGGTCACCTGCAGCCGGTAGTCCTCCTCCAGCTTCCCGATGCCCTCTTCCAGGTAGGTGATCCATATCTTTTTCTCGACTGTCCCTGCCTTGGTATATTGAGCCAGAATCTCGGAGTAGATCGCCTCAAAATCCATCTTCGCTGACGCCAGAGAGACGCAATCCTCGATATCCCTTGGCCGGTTGGCGATCAGCTTGAGACAGAAAATGTCCTCCACTGTCGCATACCTTATCTCTGCCTTTCCGAGGAGACGGATCTTCTTGCCCCTTTGCCACATACTCTCGGAAAGCCCGAAGTCGTAGGAGATCCGGCCGGCAAAGATGTCCAGAGTGTGCCCACCTTTGATGGCCACCCTGTCCAGGCCCAGGCGGGCATGCCTCTTCTCCGGCCCAAACACCTCGAAACCCAGGCTCTTGGCCGCTTCAAGCAGCCTGGCCTTGCCTGTCGCATCCCTGCAGACTAGGTCGATGTCCTTGGTCACGTCTTTAAGACCATACTCCAGCATGGCCGCACCTCCTATGACCAGAAATGCAACGGGCTCGCTCAATTGCTCGCCCAAGCCCTTCAGTATCTCCTCGACCTCTTCACGACTCGATATCATTGATTCCATAAAGCTCCGCCTGATCTTCAATATCGTCTTTAGTGGGATAGCCCTTGATATGCTCTCCCCTCAGGACCGCCCGAATGCTCTTCATCATGGGATGCTGGACACCTTTCAATTCATCTCTGTTTTTCAGGTAAAACAATACGCAAAAGAGCCTCTGGCGGTAGTCTTCCGCGGAGTCGAGGGAATGAATGAAGATCTCCCCAATAGAAAGCTCCCTTTTGGGCAGGGTATAGTAATAGTCCCGCAGGCCCAGCTTGATCCCGTACTCGCTGTAGGCGCTGAAGGAGGAGGGCGTGGCGTCCTGCTGCTTCAGGCTTTTGAAGAGCACGCTATTTTCATAGCTCCTGATGAGCAGCGCCTCCCTGGGGACGAGGCGCAGCACCTGGAATTCCTGAAGTGAGGTCACGAAATCCTTCAGCTCCGGCCAGATGATGAAGTTGAAGGAGTAGAGGTAGGCTTTGCCCTGCATGGAGCGGCTGACGATGCCCAGGGGACGAAAGCCCTGCAGATAATAGTAGATGGTATCGCTGGAGATGCCCGTTTCCTCAGCCAGCGCCTCCAGGCCCCTGGGGCTTTGGCCCAGCCGGGAGAGAAGCTTCACCCGTCGGCCAGAGAGGATCTCCTGCAGGGGAGAGGCGCGATGCGAATAGTAGAGGCGCTTGAAGACCTCTGCAGGGGGGGTGCGGGCCAGCAAGATCTCGCCTCCCGCCCGCTCCACCAGGCCAATATCTTGCAGGCTGGTAATGATGCGGGAGATGGAGCCCTTCAAGAGGCCCAGCTCCCTCTGGAGGCCACAGGGATGCACTGGCTCCAGGGAGCGGGTGATGAGGATCAGGGCACGGACTTCGTTCTCGCTCAGGCGCATTGTATTAATGCAAGGTGAACTGAGTATATAGTATTATCTCTGCATTAAGACATTAGCCTTCACCAAATACACCGACCGGCAAGTGCATCCGGTTGTGGATGCCGGGCGCGGGCGGCCTGCTGGCAGGAGGGTAACGACATCACTCGAAAATGTTCTGGAGCTGGCCTTTCTTCGCCAGCTCCGCCCTATGGCCAGGTCTGCAAGTCTCATCCCTCATTCAATTCTTTTTCAAATTCTGATATACGGTCTTCCATAAAGCGGGCCTCTTCATCTCTAATTCGTCTGCATTCATTGCAACTCGCCTTATATAGAATATTGTCTTCGGAGTGAGCTTTTTTGTGATGCTTTTTCCAATCCTTATAGCTTTGCCTATCGTAGCAACGATAGAAGATGCATTTACCTAGGTCATATGATTGACAATTATCTCCAAAAAGCTGACAAGATTTCCTTGGTTTATATGTTGGATGACCTGGCTTCGATTCCCCTTTTTCTTCACTGAAGCTTTTCCAATCTTCTAAGTCTATTTTTGCAGCTTCAAGTTTTCTCGCATCAAATATATCTATTCAATCACTTCCGGAATTTCCACCAGCCTTTTTCTTTATCTCTTCTTCGCCTAACCTCGGCGGCCTTCCCACCTCCGAAGGAAGCGGGAAGCGCTCCGGGAGCAGCGAGCCAGGATCGATGCCGAGATTGAGCAGCTTGAAGTCCAGCTCGATGCCCAGGATCGGGCCGAGAAGAAGGGGGCTCAGGTTCTGGAGGTCGAGCCTGCCAGGGGCGGCGGCTCCTATGTGCTGCAGAAGGTGAAGTGCGGCAACCCCTCCTGCCGCTGCGCCAGGCCCGGCGGAGAGCTACACGGGCCGTACTGGTACTATTACTGGAAGAAGGATGGGAAGACGAAGAGCAAGTACGTGGGGAAGAGAAAGCTTGGCCGACAAGATGATCCTGGCTAGAATTACACCGGAGCAGACGCTAAGGTTTACTATTGTCGGCCGGTTTAATCTGGATCGCTATCTTGATCCATTCGCCTGCTTTGCATAAGGTGCATTACGGCTTCCCTCT
Source organism: Methanothrix sp. (assembly GCA_035527135.1). Lineage (GTDB taxonomy): Archaea > Halobacteriota > Methanosarcinia > Methanotrichales > Methanotrichaceae > Methanothrix. Next base: position 12,805 of record DATLBD010000067.1, read on the forward strand.
AGTCTCTGCCGTTGCCGGCAACCACAGTCCTAGCCCTATGACGCCGATACGCCTCCGACGACATCCAACCACTGACTATCTCCCGGAACTTCGTGTCGTTCATGTACCGGACGAAAATCTCCTCATTCTGATCCATGCGTTCGACAAAAAGATGTTCCAGGAGATTCTTGAACACTAGCTCAAACTTATCCTCTGGATTCACCGCAGCTGCCTGGTGCAATCCATTGTCAGCCACCGCGGCTTCGACGATCTGATCGAAGAAAAACTGATCGGCCTGGGTGAAGTCCGTACCAAAGCGATCGTTTATGATGTTAATAAGTTGTGAGAAGGCTACAGCTTCTTCTCGAGCAGTCCCAGAGCCTACCTCCGTTGGGCCATCGAGCAGTTGGGCTTTACCCTCCTTGAGAGAGATCGAACCCTCGCTGATCTTTTGCAGGCGGTAGTACTCAAGTCGTATTTCTTCGTCAAATTGGTAAGCAAGCCCGTTCCTACGTCGTGGCAACTTAGCCGTAAGGTAACGAAGGAACACGTACAGCCGCTCAAGATTTGAATCCTGATATGGAATAATCTGGCTCAGGAAACTATACAAATTGCGGAAGGCTTGTGCCTTGCCGCGCCAGAGTTCAGCTTCATCTTCGTGTTCTCTTTGTAATACCGTGAATCGCGATACAGCGGGGTCGAGCGCCGCATTCATGGCTTGATGGTCCTGCTGACTCTGGCGTTGCTTGGGCTTGAAATATACAACACAAAACCGCAGGACCTCTTCATTTAGGTAAATGCCGGACGCATCGAGTTCACCCTTAATCGTATACATGCGCGCAGGATCGACTTCATCTCCCATCTCTGCTCCTTCGTAGTAAACCTTGAAAGCCTCAAGGATCTCCTCCCGGTCGTTCACAAAGTCAAGAACGAAGGTATCCTCCTTTAACGGATGGGTACGATTCAAGCGCGAGAACGTCTGCACGGCTTGGATTCCGGCAAGGCGCTTATCCACATACATCGTGTGTAGCAACGGTTGATCAAATCCAGTCTGAAACTTCTCCGCTACAAGCAGCACCTGATACTCTTGGGTTGCAAATTTCTCCGGCAGCTCCTTCTCTCGGATGCCTAGGTTCATATGTTCCTCTGTGTAGGTTACATCTTGCAGCTTGTCGTCCTGTACAATCCCTGAAAAAGCGACCAGCGTCTTGATATCATATCCCTTCTCTTTGATATACCGGTCAAAGCTCTGTTTATAGCGCACCGCCTCCAAACGCGAACCGGTGACCAGCATAGCCTTGGCGCGGCCTCCGATCTTGTGCCGCGTGAAGGCTTGGAAATGCTCGATCATGACCTCCGTCTTCTGTGAGATGTTGTGGGGACGCAAGCGCATAAAGCGTGCAAGCGCCTTAGCTGCATTCTTCCGCTCTACATTGGGATCGTCCTTACAGGCCTTAAGCCACTTGTAGTACGTAGAATAAGTAGTGTAATTTTTGAGCACATCGAGAATGAACCCCTCTTCGATGGCCTGCCGCATGGTATAGCGATGGATCGGCACGCCATTTCGACCGAAGACCGCTAACGTCTTATATTTCGGAGTGGCCGTGAACGCAAAGAAACTTAAGTTAGCCTGCCTGCCACGCTTGGCCATACTACGAAAAAGTTCTTCTAGTTCCTGATTACTTTCCTCAGTTGCACGTTTTTTAGCTTCATCCCACAGCATCTCACCGCCGAGAACCTCCTTGAGGTCCGTAGCCGTTTCCCCGCTTTGTGAGCTGTGGGCTTCATCGATTATGACCGCAAAGCTCCGTCTAGGAAGGATTCCAGTTCCCTGCGAGCCTCTTTCCTCGGCCATTCTGAGCAACTGGCGCGAAACAAAAGGGAATTTCTGCAGCGTGGTAATGATGATTGGTACGACGTTTTCTAGGGCTTCAGCGAGTTGCCGAGAACTCTCATCAATCTTTTGCACCACCCCACGCTTATGCTCAAACTGATAGATCGTGTCCTGCAGCTGTTGGTCAAGTACCACGCGATCGGTCACTACTATCACGCTATCGAAGATACGCTGGTTAGCAGTATTGTGCAACGAGGCAAGACGATGTGCAAGCCAGCCGATCGTGTTGCTCTTGCCACTGCCTGCAGAGTGCTCTACAAGGTAGTTATGTCCCACGCCCTCGGCACGCGCAGAGTTCACCAGTGATCGCACCGCATCAAGCTGGTGGTAACGTGGGAAAATCATCGCCTCTACCTTCACCTTATGGCCTTTGTCATCACGTTTCTCCTCGATCTGCAGGTGGATAAAGCGGGCAAAGATATCTAGTAGATTATGCCGCTCGAGGACCTCCTCCCAAAGGTAGCCAGTGCGATATGTTCTCCCAGCAGGATCAGGTGGGTTCCCAGGGCCGCCCTCGAAGCCCTTATCAAAGGGCAAAAAGTGGGTTGCTCTACCAGCCAACCGTGTAGTCATGCGCACGGATTCCGTGTCCGCAGCAAAATGGACAAGTGTGCGCAGCTTGAACTCGAAGATAGTCTCGCGGGGATCGCGGTCGAGCCGGTACTGACGAACGGCATCCTCTAAAGTCTGGCCAGTGAGCGGATTCTTAAGTTCCACAGTGGCAATGGGTATTCCGTTTAAGCTTAGCGTCACGTCAAGCGATTTTTCCAACCGCTGCGAGTAGTGAAGCTGTCGAGTGATTCCTAACCGGTTGGCAGCATAACGGCCTTCGAGTTCAGGATTCAGCTCATGGGCCGCTTTGAAGAAGGCCACCCGGAGCTTCCGGCCGTAGCATTTAAAACCATGGCGTAAAGTGGCAAGCGATCCATTCGTATCCATCCACTTGCACAGGTCTGCAAGTACTTGCTCACCGGTCTTCACCCCATGGAGCGCCTCTAGCTTTGCCCATTCCAGGGGCTGGGTCTCGCGGATAAACGCAAGCACCGCTTCGGGGAAGATAACACGCTCACGGTCGAAGCCCTCGCGGGGAACGGATATGTAACCGTTCTGCAATAAATGTGCTTCAATTACAGTTTCGAATGATGTTTCCAAATAGCGTGCATCTCTCATTCTTTCATCCTCGCCAATAGCCGTTCCAACCACCAAACGGCTACTTGGCAATATGGCATGGAATCTCCGTCACCACCGGTCAACCGATTGAGCTCACGCTCGAGCAACTTTCGCGGCACCGGGCCATGACGCCTATCCTTCACATCGCTCAACCATTCTCTTACCCCATCAATTTTGGCTTTCCGGCTGTTCTTCAGGGATGGAAGGTTGAGGTTCAACACCTCCTCAAGTTGGTCGTCTATTTCCTCATTATCGGATCGAATGCTACCATCCAGCTCATAGCGTAGCCGCGTCTCAATGTGGTGGCGCTTATCAGCCGGATTAAGCATAAAATCGAGATCGCCTTTTTTCGTGTCGCAGTGCTGTCGATTCGGCGGTAGTCCTTTCCCGCCCATGCATGCTCCTAGCATATTTCGGTAGTTGAGTTGTTGCTCTGGATATCGGGCCTGGCATTGCCAGTGTTCGATCTTCATGTAAGTTTCTTCGCTGCGAATACGCCCCATGCAGTAGCAACAGAGCCCATGTTGCTCGGCTACCAGCGCACTTCGGAGCGTATTTTTATCGTTATAATTATCGTAGTTGCAGTAACGTGTCAGGCGATGTTCTGTCAAACTCCGTGGCTCGGCACCTTTAACTATGGTCCTCATGCCTCGCCCTCTAAGAGGTCCAGAATGGTCCCTAGCCTTATTACTTCAGGGTCATTATCCCTTAGCTTTTTGGCGAGTTCAACGAGCAGCTCCCGAGCGGGGTCAAACTGCTCCATTCCGATAGCTTGAGAGATTTTTTTAATTAATTCAATCACATCTGGGGTTCGCGAGGGAGTATCCATAATCTCTTCCAACACCCGGCTGGAATCGACGCCGAAAGAGTAAGCTGGCGAGTAGACCTGACCATCAGCAATGATCTGGATCCGCTCGTGATAGACTTCGCCTATGATCTGGGGCGAATGGGTCGTTGCTATGAACTGGCAGCGTGGGAAGGCGTCACATAGGTTATTGACGATCTGACGTTGCCATTTGGGGTGCAGGTGCAGGTCAATCTCGTCAATCAACACAATGGCCTCAGCTTCGGCTGCCGGGTCCTTAAGGTGCGGGTTAGCCTGCGACAGTCGGCGCGTAAGATCTAGTACCAGAGACAGGGCTCCCCGCTCTCCGCCGGAGAGCTGCCGCACAGGGATCGGAGTCACTCCATGATCGATCCAGAGCTGCTTGCCGTTCTCACCGCCAAGCCGAAGGTTTTTATAGCCGGGTAGGAAGCGCCTCACGGCCTCCTCGCAGGCCTCCAGCACCCGCTCGGCACCAGGACGCTCTTTGCACAGGGCTTTCTGGACACCCATCCAAGCCGCAAACTCGCCAAGTCTTAGCTCCCGATTCGCAGCAAAGGCGTCGGCAAACGCTGCGGCATAACCTCCCGCAGCTTTATTCTTGCCTGGCGCTTGTTCGGACGGCACGGCACGACTTGTCGAGAACAGCACAGCAAGGGGGCGCTCGCCAGATTCCTCGCTGGGGATTTGCGACGGTGACTCACCCAGGAATTGAGCACGTACAGGTGTGTCGTGAACCTGCTCGCGAGGCATGCCTACTTTCTTCATTTGAGGTGCACTCAACTCACGTGGCTTATGGACGATATAGCTATACTCATGCTCGTCGATGATGACACTACATTCGATGGTCAGTGCCTCTGCGCCAACGCGAATATCGTTGACCGAGAATGAGATAGCTGACGTACGCAGCTTGTTAGTGTACTTAACAACAGCTGAGAGACAAACACTGAGCGCGTCGAGCACGCTAGTCTTGCCGACTCCGTTAATTCCGACGATAAGATTGAAGCCTGGCTGGAAGCGAAACTCGGCCTCCGCCTCGATGGCACGTAGGTTGGTAATCTTGAGTCGCGTAACGATCATGCTATGCCTCCAATGTCGGTTTGCCCAGTCACAGCTGCGGTGATGAGGGCCGTGCGGCGTTCCTTCAGTAGTTCGATTGTTTGTTTGGTCCCAGCAACAATGGCATCAATCCGCCCCATTGCATCTTGGATAAAGGAAACAATGGCTCGCTGTTCTAAATCAGGTGGCACAGGCAAACTGAGGTTCGCGATAAACTCCACAGCTAATCCCGGTTGTGCGGCAGACTGAGAATATTGATTAAGATTCATAATCTCTAGAAGCTTGCCGAGCCATCTAACCTCATGACCCTTGTTAACTGTGACAACAACCGCGTGTTCCGAAGCCCAGAAACGGCCTGAGGCGTAGTTGATGTTCCCACAGAGTGCGCCCTGGCGTCCTATAAGGATATGGTCACCATTGTGCGTATACGCTGTGGTATACCCTCGTAGCCCATTACCGCCAAAGACAGGGTATTCACCTTCATCAGAGATAGAGTCGGCAGTAATGAACTCGCCACTTTTGAGCGACGCAATCTGCTTGAGTTTGAGGATATTCCAATGCATTGGAATCCTGTCGATCCAGGGGATACCTGAGTCGCACATGGGGAAGTTGGGATCAAGGCCACGGGTGACAGTGCAGGTGATGAGCGCCCGGCATTTTTCTGCCAACAAATCAAGAAGCAGCCCCTTCGCCGCAATCAGCGCATCTATACGCGATGTTTCTCGATCAAGGTAGTCGGCGATGGTACGTTGTTGCTGGATATGAGGTAGATGGATGGAAATATTCGCAAGGTCGGACGCGTTAATCGCTGGATAGCTGACTCCGACAGACCGCTTTTCGACTTCAGCCAAGAACCTCATCTCTCGTAGTGCGTACTTGCCAAACGCAGGATCGAAAACATCGGTTTGGGGACGGACAACCGCAAAACCCGTCGAGACGATCAAGTTATCAGGTGGCTCTTTAATGGATGCGATTGCCTGCAAGTACGTCCTTACGCACGAGATGATCACATCGCCGTCACGCACGCGTCTTCGAGCGCGGCTCGGCGCGTCCGCGAATCGGTACTCCACGATTTCGTGAATCACTCCAGACGAGTCAACGTTGCCGATATCAACATATTGAAGTACGTAATCGGGATCTGTGTCTTCGCCAAGCGCCTCGTAATTGATGGTAGCTGCGTACTTCAGACGGCGAAGCGGAACGGGAGTTAAAATGCTCACTCTGTCACTTCCTTCAACAATCGAAGGATCTCATCCTCAACCTTCTTCAGTTCCACGTCGATCTCTTCCAACTGACGCGGTGGAGTATACTTGTAGAAATGGAGGTTGAAGTTTATCTCGTAGCCAACCTTGTCTTTGCTGCGGTCCATCCACGCATCCAGGACATGCTGTCGCACCTCGCGCTCATAGTAGGCGTCAATGTCCTCTTTGAGTGGCACATTCTCGAAATCCCGGAGATCTGAGTCTGGCTCGTAGCCCTTACCATGGCGCACCCGCTTGGCCTCCGGATCCTTCTGGCTGAAGACGCTACGGAAGAGCTTCTGCTCCGACGCTTTCCAGCGAGATCCTCGCTTGCGGAGCAGGTCCTGGATGCGCTTCCACACTATGTTCCAGCCACGTATCGGCTCACGCCCCAGAACCTCATCAATGGCTTGCACGTCGTCGAGCAAGTGGGGGCAGGCGTCAAGAAATCGAGCTTTGTCCTCGATCGTCATCTGGTATCGAAGCCGCAGTGGTCGCTCGACGGTAACGCGGGTGTAACCGAAATCAGCATTATCTAAGATTTTACATCGCTCACATTCCTCGAAGGGATCGTAAAGCTGCACGATCTCCTTGATTTGTTTTTCACTGAAATGCCGGCGCTTGTCGCCTAAGCTACGCTTGCTGTCCTCGCTGCCGCCTGGCGTCCAGATATCACGCGCATCGAGAAGTTGGATCTTGCCTTTACGTTCCTTCTCCTTGCGGTTGCTAATGATCCAGATGTAGGTGCCAATGCCTGTGTTGTAGAACATCTGCTCCGGCATGGCGATAATGGCTTCAAGCCAATCGTTTTCAATGATCCACTTGCGGATGTTGCTCTCGCCGGAACCTGCTCCGCCGGAAAAGAGTGGTGAGCCAGAGAACACTATGGCCAAGCGCGAGCCCTGCTTTTGCTCAGATGGGCGCACGGGCTCAAGCTTGGCGATCATGTGCAATAAAAATAGCAGAGAACCATCATTCACCCGAGGTAGACCGGCGCCGAAGCGGCCGGCGAAGCCGAGCTTCTCATGCTCTCGCTCGATCTCCTTTTGTTGCTTCTTCCAGTCCACGCCGAAGGGTGGATTGGTGAGGAAGTAATCGAAGAACTCGCCAGCGAACTTATCCTCGGTAAAAATGTCGCCGAAGCGGATGTTGTCGACACTGCCGTTGTGGTCTACCTGCTTCATCAGCATATCGGAGGCTGCAGTGGCAAAGGCACGCTTATTATAGTCCTGCCCGTAGACATAGAGCCTCGCAGCACTGTGGTTTTCACGCATGTAGTTCTGGGCTTCGGCCAGCATGCCGCCAGTGCCGCAGGCCGGGTCGAGGAGCTTGAGTACGGTGCCTGGTGTGGAGAGCAGTTCGTCATCGTAATTAAAAAGTATGCTTACCATCAATCGGATGACATCTCGTGGAGTGAAGTGATCTCCTGCGGTCTCGTTCGCCAGCTCGTTAAAGCGGCGGATGAGATTCTCGAAGATGTGCCCCATCTGCTCGTTCGGTACCTTATCGGGGTGGAGATCAATATCGCAGAATTTTGAGACCACGAGATAAAGGATGTTCGCCTCGTTCATTTTTCCGATCTCGTTCTGAAAATCAAAGTACTCGAAGATACGCTGCACGTTAGGAGAAAAGCCATTGATATAGCTGTTTAGATGGTCGAAGATATTGTCTGGATCAGCCTTGAGCTTTTCGAAGTCGAGCGGTGAATGATTATGAAAACGCTGGCCTGCAACGTTATTGAGCGGGCTGTAGAGAGCATCGCCTTCGAGTCGGCCCTTACGCTTCTCGTATTCTACTAAGACCTTAGCCTTGGTGGGCGCTAACACGCAATCGTAGCGGCGCAGCACGGTCATGGGTAGCATGACACGCTCGAACTGCGGCGGCCGGTAAGGACCTCGCAGGAGATCGGCAATCTGCCAGATGAAATCTTCGAGGTCCTTTTTGTCAGGCATAAATTCACTCCATATTAATAAATTCACGTCGCATGTGACTGATCACTTTGTTTAATAGCACTTTTTGTACGTGTTTAGCTCATACAAATAAGCATCTATAAAACCATTTGCAGCTTCTTACGCAGCCAATTCCTGAGAGCAGATTTCAGGCAAATTGGTCTATTGATGTCGCTTTGCAATTCCGCTTAAAACTTTTCTTCATGCTCGTTATTGACTGCCTTCTTCACTTTCGCCCCGCCCCCTTGCCTTGCCCTCATATCCCCGCAGCCACCCACATCCTATCATGGAAATCGAACACCACCCATCGGTCTCCCTGCTCCCCGAGACCATCAGCGTCCTGGTCGCCCCCCCCCGCGGAGGTGCTGGCTGGTGCCCTGAACAGCCACTCCCCAGCAGTGCCCGCAGGACGTGGCACTCCTGGGGGTCGTTGATATCAGCCCCGCATCTCACCGATCTCGAAGATGATCTCCTGAACCTCCTCCGGCGACTTCCCGCGGAAGAGCCGCATGGCCCTGCCGGATAGAAGACCGCGTCCATCCTCGTTCCCCTAGCCTTGAGCCCCCGGACGGCAATCTCTCGCAGCCCGTTCCTGGCCAGACGGCGCAGGTCCTCGGGTGCCTGCATCTCCAGCACCGCCTGGGAATGCTTCTGGGCCAGGGCTCGATGTCTCCGGTTAACGGGCGAAGGCGAGGCCGTGCACGGTCTTGTGGGTCCTGGGGCTCGATCTCGTAGGAGCGGCGCAGATAGTAGAGAGCCCGCAGGCTGTCGTCTTTTTGGCCATTGATGGCAACCCGATTTTTAAGAGCCACCGGGTTCCTGGGATCGGCTGCCAGAGCCCGCATGGTGTACTCCTTGGCCCGCGGCAGGTAGCATGCCCGCTGGTAGCCGTGCGCCAGGGCCACGCAGGCGTGCAAGTGCTCGGGAGCGAGCTGTAGGCAGCGGTGCAGGAGCTCTCGCCCTTTATCGAGCTGGCCGAGGTCCACGTAGCATAGGCCCAGGTTGTAGAGAAGATCGGGATTCTCGGCATCCTGGCGGAGGAGTTCCTCCAGGTAGATGCGGGCCTCGTCGAGCTGGCCGGATGCGAGGAGCTGGTGGGCGCGGGAGAGGTGGTCGGACATTGCGTAAGTAATAGCGAGCGGTTATTAAAATCGTTTTCCTAACAGCTATTCATTGCCATAGTGCTCATACTCTACTATCAGATGGCCCAGCTTTATTTCTTTAGGAATTACTGTAGCTGCTATATTCCCTGTTTCTTCTGCCATTTTCCAGCCGAGTTGCCAATCTTCTGATTGGGTTGTATCGAATGGTTGCTGAAATATTTGGGAGAGCCAGCCCTCATAGAAATCGTTCCATCCACGAATCTTTAACATTCCTGCTCACCTATCGAGTGCTCATTTGTTGGCGAAACATTTAGGCTTATGCGTCTCAGCTCATCTCCTACTGGCAAGGAAAGAGGCTGCCTGTCACTTTCGCCCTGTCCCCTCACCTCGCTCTCATATCCCCAGAGCCACCTATTCTCTATCATGGAAATCGAACTCCACCCCGCCGTCTCCCTGCTCCCTGAGAACCTTCGGTGTCCTGGTCTGCTGGCCGGCATTCATGCCCATTTCCCGGCCATCTCAACATAAAAACGATACTGTAACGGATCCTTGGGGTAGATGATCTTGATGAAATGAAACCAGGAGAGGTGTGCAGACAATGTCTGCACTGTGACTTAGCCTTCAAAGGATCTTGGATTAAAATTTATACCCCAGCTCTTTCGCCTTTTTAAATGCCGATTCAGCTTCAGAGTCCCGATGAAGTTTCTGAAGGCCGATGCCTTTGCCATACCAGGCTTCGCCATCATTTTTGTTTATCTCAATCGCCTTATCAAAGTCTTTAATTGCCTCATCGTCTTTACCCAATAGACCAAGAGCAGAGCCTTTTCCTTTCCAGGCAAGGGCATTTCGTGGATTTATCCTAATGCCCTCTTCATAACACTTGATCGCTTCGTCGCGTTGGCCTAATCCACTTAGAGAAAGGCCTTTCATAGTCCATGTATTCGAATCTTGAGAATTTATCTTGATAGCGTTGTCATAACATTCGATCGCATCTTCGTATTTGCCTAATAAATTCAAAGCATGGCCTTTTCCTGTCCAAACTAATGCTCGTTTTGGGTCGATCTTGATAACTTTGTCATAGCACTTAATGGCCTCCCTATATTTGCCTAATAGAAAGTATGCATTGCCCTTGTCGAACCATTCACCAGTGGTATTCGCCATAACAACTTATTGTCAATGTGGTTTAAGAAAAAGCTTTTGAGG
>DATLBD010000068.1:0-6173 GCA_035527135.1 Methanothrix sp.
TGGCAAAGAGTCTATCTGCGGCCTGGGCCAGTACGGCATGAACAGCGACATGTACATGGCAGATATCGCTTTGGTGGTGAAGGATGACTGCCAGAAAATGGGCGTGGCAGGAGAGCTGCTCAGCTATCTTACCTATCTTGCAAAAAAACAGGGCATTTTGGGCTTCACGGCCGAGGTTCTGGTCGGAAATGAGCCCGTCTTCCGGCTCTTCAAAAGAATGGGATTTGACGTGAGCAAGAGAAACGAGCAGGGCGTCTACGAGATGAAGGCCATGTTCAGATGATGTTTATCGGCGATATCATTTCGCCAAATCGGAGTCGCAGCGCAATCCAGCCCTCAATCACCTCGATTAGGTCTTTGCGGCATTCTTCGATGGTGTCTCCAATGGCAATTACACCTTGAAGCCCAACTACTGTAGCCACGTAGGAACCGTCTTCCAAAGTATCGTATTCTGCCAGCGTTAGGGCCGCCTGGATATATTCCGAGAACATGATCTGATCTTATCGACTTGCAGGGATTTAGCAGTTATCTTCGATTTGGCTTTGGGGATGATCATTCCTCGTGGGCTACATCTTCCACCAGCGCCCCTGCCAGGAGCCTGGCCGCTCATCAGCTCCTCCAGCACGGAGAACAGCACGTCGTGCAGGCGGGCTTTGTAATCGAGGGCGGCGGTGCAGTCGTCGTAGCATTGTGATATTTCTGCGATAATTTTCTGCTCCCAACAGAGGGCATATTCATATTTAAGTTTTTTATAATCGATGCGGCCAAAATCGAGTGGTTGCCCTTAGTGACTGTTTTCGAATCGGATCTAATAATAGTAGTATGCAAAGACAGAGCTGGAGAATGTTAACTCTTCGCCGGACGTCGGGATATTTTGAAGCGATCTATGATCTATGGTTTATTTCAGCATCCTGAATAAATTGTCCGTCAATATCTCGAAGGGCTTTTTTGCTAAAGATAAGGGCGAATCAGATCTCTTCTCAATGCCGAATTGAATCTGCCCTTTGAGGATGGCGAACCTCATCTTGGCTTGGGAAAATTCCCTTTCGTAGACCAGTGAGTTATCTATTGGCGGACTGCTCTGGCCTTTGCCATTGATCCGCTGGGAAAGCATGGTTCCTGGCAGCGGGTAGGGCATAGTGAAGGAGAGATAATCGAGGGGAAGGGATGCAGCAAACTTTATGGTCTTAATCACTGTATCGTTCGTGTCTCCTGGGTAGCAGAGGATGAAAAAGGCCCCTGTCTTCAGTCCCGCCTCCCTGGCCGTCTCGATGGCCAGGCGAGCCTGATTTGGCGATATCCTCTTATTCATGAGCTTCAGGATGGACTCGTCCCCTGATTCGATGCCAAATAAAATTCTATCGCAACCGGATTTCTTCATGGCCTTTGCAGTAGCCACGTCTATCGAGTCCACCCTGCCCAGACATTCCCATTTGAAATCCAGCTTTCGAGCCTGGATATCCTCACAGATCTGGATCATGCGTTTTTTGTTCAAGGTAAATACGTCGTCTGCGAAATGAATCCGGTCATAGCCCAAAGCCAAAACCTCCTCGACCTCGTCGAGGACATTTTCAGAAGACCTTTCTCGATAAGTGGTTCCGAAGACGGCATTGCTGCAAAACTCACAGCTAAACGGACAGCCTCGGGTGGTTATAACCGAAGTAGCAGAGTAGCTATACTTCCTCTTCGAATGATCGATATACTTTTCATTTTGGAAAAGATGCCTGGCCGGAAAAGGTATCTGGTCCAGGTGGGGTAGCAGATCTCTCTTTGGCGTCCGGATAGTAATGCCCTGTTGTGGATGTCGATATTGCAGACCGTTTATGCTCCTGAAGTCCAAGCCGGCCTCGTAGGCCCTGACTATCTCTTGAATCGTCTCTTCTCCTTCACCCACAACCACCAGATCGAAGTCGCCGTGGAATGTTTCAGGAGAGCAGGAGGGAAGCGGTCCACCGGCCACGAGAAGATCACAGCGATCACGCATGAGCCGGGCGAATGTAAGACTGTCTTCTAGCATGGATACCATGCTATAAATTCCTACGATATCGACCTTTGACTGCGTGGCTCTTTGCCAGGCTTCTTCTCGATCCAGGAAGGTACAGTCCAGGAGCTCTGGCATATATCCACAGCTCTCAAGGCTTGAGGCCAAATATCCGAGTCCCAAAGGCGGGAAGCGAAAAGACGATCGATCGTGCCTGGGTTTGAAATAGGGGTAGATGAGGAGAACTCTTGTCATATTCTCTCCAACTTTATGGAATAAGCGAATTCTTCGGTCTCAGGTGGCAGTACGTAAGCCAGCCCGGACCAGGCCAGACAGCCAGCCGCCAGTTCCCTTCCCCGGAACATTCTGGCTCCGGCTCCTTCTACCCTTTTCAGGGAAAACATCAAACCATCTGTTGGATCTATGAAAGAGGCTTCCTCTGCTTTGATCTGGTCCCAGCTTCCTATTTCCTCTCTCTTAAGGATAAGGCCGTCAGAGTCTTTGTAGGTATTAAAGCAGTTTGCCCCCTGCTCATTGAGAATAATTATCTCAGTGCAGCCATCAACTGCAGGAAACCTGAATTTTACATCAATGCCAAAGTCACAGATCAGGTAGGAGACGCTCACAAGAACAAGGTTGGGCATCTCGGAGAAGACATCCTCTATATTCAATCTCTTTTTCAGGGCTCTGGATGAAACCGATATCCAATTCCTGAATCGAGGATGCTCTCTATGAATCCTGGAGAAGGCATCTCTGGCCTGGCAGATCAAACCATTGTTGATTATCTTGCCTCGTCGGGCCATTTCCGCTCTGAGATTCATCTCAAAATCGGCTTTGATCAAGAAAAGCCCGTTATGCTTTGTGGTTGATGTCCTCCACGAACCAGGGAATAGGGGCTCTGAGCCAATCTTAAGCACAGGAAGACCAAACCCGACGCCTTCTTCAGATAAATCCCGATTTCCCAGTCCAAGGACTAAACCCTTCTGAATCCGGGAAGCGGGAAAGGAGCCAGTTCCTGCCTCCACGGCCATCAGATAAGCATCTTTGAAGTTATGGATAGAATATCTTTGCATTATGGATCTAAAAGAATACTGGCACTATTGTTATAAAAAGATAGTTCGGGTTTTGCCTCATTCTGCGAAAAGTTAGCCGCGACAGAGAGTCTTTTCCCGGTTTGTCTCCACTCTGCATATCAAATTAAATTGAATATCTCGATGGGGCGTGATATCGAGCATCCTGTGCATGGCAGGCACAATGGTCTCTGCCAGATCCGCCCTTAAGCCGTTAAGCCGTGATCCTCCCATTCATCGCTCTCGCCCAGGCCCAGGATGAGGGATAATGCCAGCCCATACTTTTCTTATTTCTTTATTATTGGGATGCTTATGCCTCGAGGAGTCTGTAAGCTGCAAAGCCCCTGGCCGCCGCCCTTGCCATGCCAGCGCATCTATCAATGAACGCCCTTCTTTGCTTTCTCCTTCAAGGTAGAGAGCCGCTGCAGAGCACCTTCGAGCGTATCCTGCTTTTTGGCAAAGTGCAGCCGGATCAAGTGTCTTACATCTTCCCGGAAAAAGCTGGAGCCCGGAACGGCAGCGACGCCGACAACCCTCGCCATCCATTCACAAAAAGCAGTATCGTCCGGAAACCCAAACTCGGATATGTCAACCATCACATAGTAGGCTCCCTGGGGATAGGTATAAGTCAATCCAATTGCGTCCAGCCCTTTGAGGAAGAAGTCCCTCTTATCTGTGTATTGTTGACAAAGATTTGCATAGTACTCATCAGAAAAGTTCAATGCCGTAACTGCCGCTTCCTGCAAAGGAGCCGGTGCCCCGACGGTCAGGAAATCGTGAACCTTTTTCGCCCCATCAATGATTGATGCGGGAGCAATCAGATAACCAAGCCTCCACCCTGTAATGGAATAGGTCTTGGAAAGAGAGCTGCAGGAAATGGTTCTCTCAAACATGCCTGGCAGCGACGCAAAATAGACGTGCCTATGCGGCGGATAGACGATATGCTCGTAGACCTCATCCGTGATTACAAATACATCGTACTGATCCGCCATTTCAGCAATGAACTTCAGCTCATCTAAAGAGAAGACCTTTCCCGTAGGATTGGAGGGGTTGCACAGAATCAGTGCCTTGGGCTTTTGTTCGAAGGCCTTTTTCAGTTCGTCTTTATCAAAAGAGAATTCAGGGGGATGGAGCGGCACAAAAATGGGCTGCGCTCCCGATAATATGGCGTCCGCCGCATAATTTTCATAGAAGGGAGAAAAGATGATGACTTTGTCCCCTGAATTGCAGACGGTCATCATGGCGGCCATCATGGCCTCTGTAGATCCGCAGGTCACGCAGATCTGCGTTTCTGGGTCGATAGAAAGCCCCATGAAGCGAGATTGTTTCCTGGCCAGAGCTTCCCGGAAATTTGCCGCACCCCAGGTTATGGCGTACTGATGCGGTCCGTTTAACGCCGCTTTTTTTAGAGCCTGCAGCAGCTCTGCCGGAGGATCAAAATCAGGAAACCCTTGGGAAAGGTTGATGGCATCATGGGCATTGGCTATTCTAGTCATTTTACGGATGACAGACTCGGTGAAGAATCCTATGCGATGGCTTAATGACGGCATTATTTGTTGGGATCAATCCCGTCATATATCAACCAATCTCTTTGCCTCGTGTGTCACTCTCGGAAAAGCGCCTTCCTCAAGCACGGAAACTTCTTTGGTTCACGTCGAAGCGCGTTTTTATCCTCAGTGAGGAATTATAAGCCTTTTCCAAATGCTTTGCCAGTTATTCAACAGAAATCAGCAAATATTGATAAAGAGTTTATGAACACAAAATGGTGATAGCGAGATGAGGAAAAAAGAAACAGAGATCTACGATCCAAAAGTCGTTGAATCGATAATTGACAGGGCATTCGTGTGCAAGCTGGCGATGTGCGGAAGGAGCCAATCCCTATATCTATTGAAGATTGCAGCCAGGAAGATGAATGAGCTCTTCTTAGGGGATCATAATTCTAGGCCGTTCAGGAATTATTTCGATTCAGTGCTTCATTTTTAAATCCGCCAATCTTCCATATAATCAGCAGGATTGCGAAGATGATTAATGAAGCGATAAGTATGAAAAATAGTTTTTGTGGCACTCCGCCATCAGGCTGCCAAAGACCAGAGTATTCCCATATAGGTCCTATTATTTCATTAACAAAGTTAGGAAGGCTAGCCAATCCAAATAACACTGAAATAGCAAGCCCCATTTTCTTAAAACTCTCGTCGCGTTTTGTTTGTAAAAGTTCCGATTTCAATTTTAAATTATTCAGTGAATATTCTAATAGATCATCTAATTTAAACAATTTAGCTACATAAGCATGTAACTCGTTAAGCTCACCTGCATAATATGATTGCGGTATTAGATTTTTTAGGTCCATTATATTTAATTGCTCAATTATGGATGAACTGTACGAAATGTAAGGTAAATGAGATCTTTCAGCATAACGTCTAAAGCATGCATAGATGTAATCAATTGATTCTTCTTGCACTTGCTTCTCATATATCAAATGACCCCGGTTAACATCAACGCACTCTTTATTAGAATTAAGCCCTTTTTTGCTCAAGACCCATAGCGTTAATGCTTGATTTATATGGAGCGTATAGTCATCAAATGGTCGAAGGTTATGCTCTAGGAATTTAGTAAAGTTCCCTTGGCAAGACACCCTGGTCATAATTTTTCCTATTTCATTGCCATATTCCTCGATTATTTTCTTGGAATTATCAGGTTGGTTAATGAACTCTAAGATATAAATGCTTGGTCTTGAAACTGAAATTTCGCCAATATGATAATCTTCATTACCCGGACCTAGGAGGGTATATTTTATTCCATCATTAGTTTGATTAATAACATGATATAATGATGATATAACCATATCTTTTATATTATCAAATGTATTCTTGATTAAAAAAGTATCGTCGTCGCCCTCTTCTAGATGCAATACGTGAAATGTAAAATCAGCCTCATTGATGTCCTTGATTTTAGCATCAATATTAATGTCTATATCATTCATCGAACTTTGTGTTTTATATCGATTGACCACATTTCCATCTAGCCACAGCAATAAATCCCTTGCATGCAGTTTAAACCACTCAGGTGGAATTTCAATATAGTCAGCTTTATGCTGATATAGGTTGATATCATATTTTATAAAA
>DATLBD010000069.1:0-31164 GCA_035527135.1 Methanothrix sp.
GGAGCCTCCGGTAAAAGCTCTGCTGAGGACGAATACATTTTTGAAGGATTTGCAAAAGTGTTAGAGGTTGTATCTCCTGAATCATTTAAAATAAGTTAGTAATATCATAAGAGAGATTAATCAATTACAGCACCCGAAACGCGGCCAAAGGGCCGCGCTTCTGGAACTGCTCCTCCCTCCTTGTGATGTAGTTGTTGTTGGGTTATAATCGTTTATCCCGAGGCCATAGCAACATGGCATCGCGTCCGGGCGCAGGTGTAGCCGCACCCGTCCGACTCCTTGCTACTACTTCCCAAGATATAAACCTTACTTCTTCTGCAGCCAGGGCATCATGGACCGCAGCTCGGCTCCTACCTTCTCTATGGGGTGCTCGGCCTCCATCTTCTCCAGAGATTTCTTTACAGGTAGACCTGCCTGGCTCTCCAAAATCCACTCGCGAGCGAACTCGCCGGACTGGATCTCTCCCAGAATTTCCTGCATCTCTGCCCGGGACTCCTCATTGATGATTCTCTGGCCACGAGTCATGCCTCCGTACTCTGCGGTGTTGGAGACATTATTCCACATGCGCATGAATCCGCCCTCGTAGATCAGGTCCACAATAAGCTTCAGCTCATGGCAGGCCTCGAAGTAGGCGATCTCAGGCTGGTAGCCTGCGTCCACGAGCGTCTCGAATGCGGCCTTGATCATCTCTGTCACGCCACCGCACAGGTCCACCTGCTCACCGAACAGATCTGTCTCCGTCTCCTCGGTAAAGGTGGTCTCAATGACTCCTGCCCTCGTGCCGCCGATGCCCTTGGCATAGGCCAGCGCCCGCATCTTGGCTGAACCGGAGGCATCCTGCTCCACAGCCACGAGGCAGGGAACGCCCTTGCCTTCCTGGTAGGTGCGGCGCACTAAGTCGCCCGGCCCCTTGGGCGCCACCATAACCACGTCCACGTTCTCGGGCGGCACAATCTGGAAGTAGCGAATGTTAAAGCCGTGCGAGAATCCCAGGATCTTGCCCTCCTCTAAGTAAGGTGCAATCTGCTCCCGGTAGATCTTGCCCTGATACTCATCTGGCAGGAGGATCTGAATGTAGTCCGCCGCCTTGGCAGCGTCGGCAACGCTCATGACCTTCACTCCATCAGCCTCTGCCCTCTTCCAGGCCCGAGAGCCGGGAATATCGGCGGCGATGACGTCCAGCCCGGAGTCCTTCAGATTCTCTCCCTGGGCATGTCCCTGATTTCCCCATCCCACTATGGCGATGGTCTTGTCCTTCAACACCCTCAAGTCTGCATCCTTTTCATGGTATATCTTCACCAAATTTCATTCCTCCAATTCTCTATTCTTAAAGTCATAATAATCGCGAAAAATAATAGATCCGAGACTAGCCTGCTTCTTTTGCAGGCCGCCCTCGAATCTGAATCAAACCGATTAAGCCAACTTAAGCCTTGATTACCCTCGCGCCCCTCACCATCGATACCTTGCCGGTACGGGCCATCTCCTTTATGCCGAACTGGCGCAGCAATTGAACAATGGCATCGATCTTATCCTCGTCTCCCGTAGCCTCGATGATCATGGACCTGTGCGAGACATCTATGATCTTGGCCCGGAAGATGTTCACAATCTGCATGATCTCGCTTCGGCTCTCTTTGTCCGCACTCACTTTAATGATGGCCAGTTCCCGTTCCACGGATTCGCTCGGATCAAGCTCGCTGATGCGAATGACGTTGATGAGCTTGGAGAGCTGCTTTATGACCTGTTCCAGGACGTCTCTGTCGCCCTGCACGGTGATTGTCATGCGGGAGTAATCAGGATTGTCCGTCGCTCCTACGGATAGGCTTTCGATGTTAAAGGACCT
Source organism: Methanothrix sp. (assembly GCA_035527135.1). Lineage (GTDB taxonomy): Archaea > Halobacteriota > Methanosarcinia > Methanotrichales > Methanotrichaceae > Methanothrix. The sequence continues at coordinate 1,841 of DATLBD010000069.1, forward strand.
GCGGCTGAACAGCCCGGCAATGCGCGTCAGAACACCGGACTTGTTCTCCACAATGACGGCAATGGTGTGCTTCATCTAGAACCCCTCCTGGCCCAAGACCTCTTTTCTGCCCTGGGCATAGATCTTCTCCAGATGGCAGGATTGGGCTTCATCACACCACTCCAGCTCTAGAATTTCGCTGAGCGCAGCTCCGGCCGGCACCATGGGCGAGACTTTTTCCGCGGGACTGACAATGAAGTCCATGACAACCGGCCTGTCCGTAGCCAGTGCGGCGCGAATGACCGGCTCGACCTCAGAGGGCTTGGTCGCCCGCAGGCCAACCGCCCCGTAGGCCTCGGCCAGCTTCACGAAATCAGGACTGGTGCGGCCCAAAATCGTCGCCGAGTACCTCTTCTCAAAGAACAGCTCCTGCCACTGTCGAACCATGCCCAGGCAGCCGTTGTTAAGCACAGCCACCTTCACGGGAATGTCGTTGACGACAGCCGTGGCCAGCTCCTGGCTGTTCATGAGGAAGCTCCCGTCGCCGGCCACGTCGATGACATCGCACTCCGGCCGGCCCATCTTGGCCCCGATAGCTGCGGGAAAGCCGTACCCCATCGTACCCAGACCGCCGGAGGATATGAACTTTTGCGGGTCCTTATGCACAAAGAACTGTGCCGCCCACATCTGGTTTTGGCCCACCTCCGTTGTGATGATGGCTTCAGGTGCAATCTCACACAGCTTCTCAATTACAAACTGGGGCTTGATGACATTCATGTCCGGAATATAGCGCAGAGGATAGTCCTTCTTCCAGGCCTCTATCTTCTCATTCCATTTGCACCTGGCTTTGGGACCGACCCCTTTAATAAGCCCCAGCAGGGCATTTTTCGCGTCCCCCACTACGGGAATGTCCACCCGCACATTCTTGCCTATCTCTGCCGGGTCCACATCGATGTGAATAATGCGGGCCCTCGGCGCAAAGCTGGAGATCTTGCCTGTCACCCGATCATCAAATCGCGCGCCAATAGCCAAAATGAGATCCGACTCCTGAATGGCATAGTTGGCATACTTCGTGCCATGCATTCCCAGCATGCCAAGCGACAGAGGATGGTCCTCAGGGAAGCAGCCCATGCCCATAAGAGTAGTAGTTACCGGGGCATTGATTTTAGTCGCCAGCTCGAAGAGCTCGTGATGCGCGTTGGCATATCGCACTCCGCCGCCCACGTAAATGACGGGTCTTTCCGCCTCCATCAAGGCCTTGGCGGCTTTCTTGATCTGCATCTCATGCGGCTTAATGGAAGGGTGATAGCCTGACAAGTCAACCTCCGGCCAGGTGAACTCCACCTCGTCCACGGTCACATCTCTGGGCAGATCGATCAGCACAGGTCCGGGGCGGCCGGTGCTCGCGATGTAGAAAGCCTCCCGGAAGACGCGCGTGATATCCTTTGCGCTTCGCAGCAAATAATTGTGCTTGGTTATGGGCAGAGTAATCCCGGTTATGTCCGCTTCCTGAAAAGCGTCCTTTCCAATCAGCCAGGTGTTCACCTGCCCTGTGATGGCCACCATGGGCACGGAGTCCATGTAGGCATTGGCAATGCCGGTGACCAGGTTAGTCGCCCCGGGCCCGGAGGTGGCAATGCACACACCCACCTTTCCTGTGGCTCGGGCATATCCGTCCGCCATATGTGCTGCGCCCTGCTCGTGGCGCACCAAAATATGACGGATATCGGACTGGTAGATGGCGTCGTAAAGAGGCAGCAATACCCCACCGGGAAGCCCGAATACAACATCTACGCCTTCTCTCTTCAGGCTCTCCAGTACGGCCTGAGCGCCGGTCATCTTCTTGGGTTGCTCCCGCCCTTTATCAGAGCCTTTGCCGGCTAAGCCTTGCGACATTTGGCTTTCTCCTCCTCTTCCAGGCGCATCAACCGATTGATGCCCTCCAGCACCGCCTCGACCGATGCCATGATTATGTCAGCGCCAGCTCCTCGAGCCGTTATCTTCCTGTCTGCCATTGCCATCGTCACCCATACTTCCACTAGTGCATTCGTTCCGCCTGTTATGGCGTCTACATGATACTCCTCTAGCCGCACATCCGCCACGCCTGATATGGCCCGCCTTATGGCATTTATGGCAGCATCCACTGGCCCGACACCGGTTCCTGCCTCCAGCTTCTCAGCCCCGTTAAGCTGTATCTTCACCGAGGCTGTGGGCGTCACCGTATTGCCGGCCACCACCGTCACCTCTTGCAGCTTCACCTTCGGCTCCATCTGGATGGAGAGCACGATGTCGGCTATGGTCTGCAGATCGGCATCTGAGACGCGCTTGCCTTTGTCACCCAGCTCCTTTACCCTGACCACGATCTGAGCTAATTGCTGCTCGGAGGTCAAAATCCCGAACTCGCGCAAGGCCAGCTCGACAGAGGCGCGACCAGCGTGCTTGCCGAGCACTATGCGCCTCTTCCTTCCCACAGTCTCTGGATGCATCGGCTCATATGTCATGGTATCGGCTAAAAGCCCGTGCACATGAATGCCCGCCTCATGAGTAAAGGCATTCTCCCCCACAATTGCCTTGTTGGGGGCCATAGGAAGGCCGGTCATTCGCGAGACCAACCGAGAGAGCTGGTAGATGTCCTGGCATTTTATCCCGGTGTTGATTTTATAAATAGATTCCAGGGCCATGACCACTTCTTCGAGGCTTGCATTGCCGGCTCGCTCACCTATGCCGTTCACAGTCACATGTGCCTGGGCCGCACCGGCGCGAAGAGCCGCCACGGTGTTGGCAGTAGCCATGCCGAAGTCGTTGTGGCAGTGCACACTGATCGGCGCGCCCAATTGAGACAGCCGGGAAAAGATCTCTCCCGTAACCTCGGGAACCAGCACACCCACCGTATCGCAAAAAGCCAGCCTATCAGCTCCAGCTTCAATTCCCGCTGTGTAAAGGCTGACCAGATAATCCTGATCGGCACGGCTGGCATCCTCTCCAGAGAGCTCCACGATGAGGCCGTGATCTTTGGCATACTCTGTCACTTCAACAGCCTTATTTATCACCGATTTTCGGTCGGATTTTAGCTTGCACTGGATGTGAAGATCCGATACAGGTACCACAAGATGGACGGAATCTACATCGCAGCCTAAAGCTACATCAATATCCGTGGCCAAGGCCCGAACGTAGCTGCATATCTCCGCTTTAAGGCCAAAATCAGCAACTGCTTTTATCGATAGGCGTTCTCCCTCAGAGGTCATGGCGGAGCCGGCTTCAATCACATCCACCCCGAGGGCGTCAAGCCCCTGGGCGATAGCGAGCTTCTCATCCATGCCAAGTGAGACACCTGGCGTCTGTTCACCGTCACGTAAGGTAGTGTCTAGAAATCGTATTTTACCAAATAAAGCGATCCCACGCATTCATGCTCAATCACCCTCGGCCACCTAGGCCGTTCTCGCCCTAAGGTCTTTAATGATTGATAAAGCTAACGAGGGACGGGCCATGATATGTATTCAATCATATATGCATCCGATGTATATGCACCCAATCATACCTCTTTAAGCGCAAAATCACAAAAAGCGAAATAGCTTCTCCCCAAAAGAGACGAACAACCTTGCGGGAGAAGAATATTCGTTGAATGACGTTCCAAGGGGAAGCTTTAAACCGTTGAAATCCGATGCCATCTGAGAATGGTGGAGGTTTAGAATAGATGAAGTGCAAGATATTATCTCTTTCCATAGTTGTGCTCTTTTGCCTGATGGCTTTGCCCTTTTTGAGCTCTACGGCTTTAGGGGCAGGATGCGGTACAAACCCTCTGGGCGACACTTCTGGGGATACTGACTTTTATGTAAGCAAGAACCAAAATCAGGGAGGGTCCGGCATATCGCCCTCTGCACAATCCGCTCCTGTAAAGGCTGCTGTAACTCTAGGGACCGTAGCCATGGCCGAAAAAAATGCCACGATCCAGAGCGTAAATCCGGACAAGTCCAGTCCGCAAAGCCCGGGAGCGGCCATAATCTGGAAGGTAGAGGCGTCCAATCCCAATAATGAAAAGATGCTCTATGATTTCCTGCTTATGGGACCAGCAACTGGCGGGCAGCTTACAGATGAGACTGGCTGGATAGCTGAAAACTCCTGGACCTGGAATACTACAGACGCGGATGCAGGGGAAAACCAGATAGAAGTCCGGGTAATGCGTGCTGGATCTGTTTCATCTGAAGATGGTAATGTGCAAAGCTATGTCATTTCCACTGTTTCTCAAAATGAAGATGCAGCAGCAATTGATGTTACACCTGTCGCAGCAGCCGCAGTTGCTTCCAATACTACATCCGATACCGCATCAACCTCTGTTTCTAATACAGCATCACCTGTTGTAAATGCTCATCCTGAATCAAAAACGTCTGACCCCATTTCCAACAGGCCGAGAGTTGCGCCCGACGAGAGGACACGCGCAGTCCCAACAGTCAGTGGGCCTAATATGCAAATGCCCGATCCTTCACCCAAGCCTCTGGCTCAGAGCACAACTCAGGTAGTGGTTGAGACTGGGCAGGTCGGACTGGAGTCTCAGGGCCCCGAGATCATGGAAGTGGAGGGCAAGTGGACGGTAAGGCTGGATAATACGGGCACTACCTTGAACCCCCTCACACTCATTCAGACAGAAAAGAGCGTCATGGGCATGGGAACTCTCAATGAGCAGAATACAAAGCTTCAGGTCAGCGCCAAAGGTTCTGTTTCCAAAAATACCATGAGTCTTGATATATGGACAATAGTTGCCGAATATGGCAACAAAATAGACAAGCACATTGAGCTCGAACTGGTCAAGGTGGACAGAGTGATCTCCGGAAGCTATGAAATGTATTCAGGCGAAGATCTCATAGGCAAAGGAAATGCCACAGCCACCAGATTTGCGTCTTAAGGGAGAAACAGCCTTACTCCTTCACCAGAACATTTTTTTCCCCGAGAAAGGCGTGATCAAAATCAGAGAGAATCTTAGAAATGCACAACAAAAAAGTCCCCAGTAAAATCCAGCAAAATCATAGAATGAAGTCATCTCACTAAAAGGAGGACCGCAATTGAAGAGCCAATTAATTGTTTGCATGGTATTGATCTTTGCTTTGCTCGCCTGCCCGGCCTATGCAGGCTGCGGAAAATGGGTAATTCGAGATAATACCGATTTTCTACAAGACCCAATCTTCGACGATGCAGTGGCGTCCTCCACCGGGAGCAGTGCCACTGTAAATCCTGACGGCACGGCGAAAGCGAAGAACGAGACAGAAGAGAATAGCGAAAAAGTGGAAACGATCAACACGGCTGTCGCCACAAAAGAGGCCCCCACCATTGACCTGGCAGGAAAGTGGAAGGTCAGGCTGGAAAGGAGCCCGGCAGAGCAGAATGGTGGAAAAGCCATTAATTTAATACTGATCCAGACTGGCGAGAGATTGCAAGGTTACGGTACTCTTCTCGAAGGAGGTTCCGATATTCCAGCCACCGCCACAGGTTCCATATCCGATGAGGGCATAAACCTGGATGTAAAACTTACCTCGCAAAAGAAGGATTACAGGCTGGATATGGCTCTAGTCAGCAGCGAGCTGGAAGGCAGCTACGAGCTTTATGAGATGGAGAAGCTGGCGGAAAACGGCAATGCCACGGCCAGCAGATCTTAAATCCTGAGCATTTAATTTTTTTTAACTTTTATATAAATTTTTCTATTTCCAGGTATCACTTTTATTATCATTTCTATTTATGATACGGCTCACCATGCATTATCCGAAAGCTTCTATAGATCTGCTCCAGGAGAATTACTCTCATCATCTGGTGGGGAAAGGTCATCTTGGAAAAGGAGAGAAGAAGGTCCGCTCTCTCTAAAACCTCCGGCGCCAGTCCCAGGGGACCGCCGATCACAAAAGCCGCTTCACTCTTGCCTTCCAGGATCATCTTGTGCAGCCATGCACTCATCTCAGGCGAGTCAAGGTCTTTTCCCTTTCTGTCCAGCACAATAACCGGGCCGCAGTGCCGTTTCAGCTTATAAAGAATGGCCAGTGCCTCCTCTTGCATGGCTTTCTTTCCCTCAGCCGAGGAAGCTGTCTCTTTAATATGCGCCTCGGACACCTCCGCCATCTCCAGGCGAGCATAGGGACGAAGGCGGCGGATGAAGTCGCCTGCCGCATCCTGCCAGTATTTTTCTCGGAGACGCCCCACGGCGATGATGCGAAGAATCAACGCCTGGCCTCCACTTTTTCCAGATAGAGAAAACCCGTGGGTGTAACCCTCCAGCATCCTTGTGCCCGCTCTATCACCAGGGCCTTTTCCAGCATCTGCAAGTGATACTCTGCCAGGGAAGCGCCAAGATCCAGCTCCTTTTCGATCTGCTCATTGCTCCTCATGCCGCCAGCAATGAAGCCGAGCATCTTTCGCCGCAGCCGTAGCTGCAAAACCTCCAGAGCGAAGCGATGACCTTCGGCGCTCTCCCACCACCGGGCCTCATTTTTCTCGTCAGGAGACATGTCTTATCCATTTTTTTTGGCCAAGTTTAATGCTAAAGCTAACCGAAAAAAGAGCTAAGATAAAAGAGCAATAGACTCAATCTTTCTTCTCGCCGTGTATCTCGCAGGCGCTACTTTCAATCTCGCAGACCCGGCAGACGTCTCGCTCTTCATCCAGATGGCGGGTGGCAGTAGCCAGCACACTGGCATTTACCAGGTTTCCGGCCAGAAATACAGCGGCTGCAATCTGGTCATCCGGAATGCCCAGATTGGAGGCGATGCGAATGTGCAGTTTCAGGCAGTGGCTGCATCTCATGGCTGACGACACAGCAACCGAGATCAGCTCGATGGTCTTGGCATCCAGAGCAGAGCTTCTCTGGATGGCGTTGTTATGCAGCACCTTGGTGATAAAAATCTCTGGATTGTCCTTCATGAACTTAAAAACATAGGGAACTTCGCCATAAGTTCTCTCCACCGCTTTTAGGATATCCTCCGCTGCTTTCTCCTTGCCCTTGACTAAAATGGCGTCCAGTTCATCTTCGAAACTCATGATCTCTATTCCTTTAGGCCAATATTACTGATCTCACTGATCTGCCGGCCCTGGCCTTTTGAGGCCCCGGGCCTTTAGAAGACGAATCCAGTCTCCGATGCGGGCAATATCCTCACAAGTATATAGTCTTTCATACGCGATGGCATGATGGTGGCAATTTCGCCCAGCTTCACTCCCTCGTCGAAGGTTACGGCTTTTACGGCATCCTTGTAGGCATCGTAGGACAGCTTCACCCGCACGCCGTTTAGATCGAGGGCTATGGGAAGCGGCGAATAGGAGAACTCCACATCCGGCACCTGCTCGCGCACGGCATCCATGACTCGAGGCGGCGAGGTAGTGAGCGGGTCCTTGGCAATGGCGGCCCTCGTCTTGTCCAGGGCTCTGCCCACAGCATCGACGATCCTGTCTAAAGATCCAATCTCCGTAGCCTTTCTGGACCGATGAGCCATCCGCCCGATGGACGACACATAATCAAAGGCATAGGGAAGGTCTTTGGCCTCGATCTCCGGTCCGCCCGTGACCACTACAGGCACGTTGATGTTCCGGTATAAGCTCTCCTTCTTCTTGATGCAATCCTGAAAGTTGCCAAAGATAAATACGGCAGCATCATGCTCGTTTATCAGAGCGGTCTCATACTCATCTATCTGGGCTATTTCGCGACCGACGCCTCTGGCCAGTCCCAGCATGTTGGTCTTGGAGCCGTGTCGGCGCAGGTACTCGGCTATGTCGCAGGCGACATGTGGAAGATGGTGAATGGCCAGTGTCGGTGTTACCACCGCTACTTCCGTTCCGGCCAGCGGCGCACGCACCAGCTCTCCTCTCAGCTCCTTGGCCAGGCCCTGCAGCGCAGCCATATCTTCCGTTGGAACCAATATCAAAAGGATGATCTCGGTCTGCGTCACATTCTTTTGCAGGACGTAGCCGCCCAGGTCCTCTACCAGCTCCACGACCAGGTCGTGCTTGTACAATCCTCCCGTGAACATCACAGGTTCAAGCATTCTCCATCTCCCGGATCTTTCCTTTGATCTCAGATACCATCTCAGGCGTCAAGCTCTCCTCAGCGGCGATGAAAAAGAAGCTGTCTTTGGTCATTATGTTACGCCGATTGCGAAAGCCTTCCGGTGCCACTCTGACCAGGCCATCGGTCAGGTCTTGCAAAAACTCTGCCTCCAGGTCCGCCACCATAAGCTCTGAGGGCGATGTATCCGAGGCTATGATCACAATGTCCCTTGCCGGTTGCTCTACCCTCTCTCTTCCGTAGCGTTCCCAGAGCACCCGGAAAAGATCAGCCATATGCTCTTCATCATTGATCTTGATCTGATAGCCGCCCTGCACCTTCAGCACATCGCCCACATCCTTGACGGTGAGTGGCGGAATTCCTGAGCGAAGGAGCCCATAGACGGCAAAAAGCGGCTTTAGTATGTCCACGTAAACATACAGCCTGCCGATGGACCGGATGAGGCCGAGGTCCTGCAAAATATCCATGATGATCTCTCGATATTTCTTGGCCCCGTACTCCTCTTGGCCTGTGACCTCAATCTTGAAGACCTCCATTGGGTCCATCTCAGTCCTCCAGCAGCCCCGATACGAGCAGCGCGCTACCCACCGCCCCGATGTACTGAGCGTACTTGGGAACGGACACCTTTACCTGAAGAAGCTCTTCCATGGCTTTTGGCAGCCCTTCTATGAGAGAGGTTCCACCTACCATGATCACCGGCTCCTTGACTTCGACCTCTTGCAGTTGCTGCTCGTAGACCTGCTCAGCCACAGAATGACAGGCAGCCATGGCTACATCTTCTGGTTTGCTGCCCATGGATAGGCTGTTGACCAGGCTTTGCGTGCCGAAGACGATGCAGTAGCTGTTCATGGCTACATTCTTATAATCGCCCTTAAGTGCCAGCTTTCCCAGCTCAGTGATATCGACGCCGAGCCTGCGGGCCGTCAGCTCCAAAAACCTACCCGAGGCTCCTGCACATATTCCGCCCATGGTAAAGCCGCCCGGAATGCCGTCCTGCACGGATATGGCTTTGTTGTCCATGCCTCCGATGTCGATAACCGTTGCCGGCCCCTTCTGGGCATCAGCCAAAAAGACAGCACCTTTGGAGTTGACGGTAATCTCCTCCTGGATCAGCTTGGCATTGATGTGCTTTCCTACCAGAAAGCGACCGTAGCCGGTTACACCTATTGCGGAAACCTCTTCCTTTTGCACGCCCGCCATCTCCAGGGCAGCTTGCAGTGCATCCTCTGCGCTTTTCAAGACCTCTGTAGTGGGAACCCAGCCGGTACCTATCACCTGATTGTCTCTCATAACCACCGATTTGGTCGTAGTGGACCCAGAGTCGATTCCGGCAGTAAGGCCCTTCTGCTTCTCCCTGGCCAAGAGGCCCCGGTATTTGACGGTGGTAACCAGTGCTTCCATCCTGGTGAGCAGGGTCTCTGCCGTCGTCCTCTCCGTGAAGGAGTAGCTCAAGACGGGAATCTTGGAGTGCTCATGAATGTACTTTCTAATCTCCGATCGGATTATGGCCGCCTCAGCGCAGCGAAAGCAGGTCATAACAATTACTGCATCAGCTAGATCGGGATTTGCCGCAATCCGAACCGCACGAGCCATGGCTACGTTGAGGTCACCCGATGAGACGGAAACGCCAAAAGTGTTCTCCACGTTGAGAATATCATCCAAAGAGACCTCTGGATAGATGATCTTTGCTCCTACCGTTTCTGCAGCGCGCTCGATCTCTTTTTGAATGCCGCTGTACTCCGAACCGCAGGAGAGCTGGGCAATGCGTATCACTTTAAACCCTCCAAAAAGGCCTTGATCTTCTGCACAAAGACCTTGGCCTCGGCATCGTTTGTGGGATAGGATAAATCGAGCACGGGAACTCCCTTGGTCCTGATGAGCAGCCTCACCAGCTCATTGGTTCGAGAGCAGCCTGCACAGCCCGTCAACCATCCCGGATCTTCTACTATGATGGCCGCCTCTGCCTCCTCTATGATAGGTCCAATCAGAGCCATCCGGCCCCGCACGCCGGAAGGGACATCGACAGCTGCATAACGCAGACCTTTCTTCGGCTCCTCAGGAGTGACATTCAAAGGCGGAGATTCAATCTCATTTGCTGTAACGAGCTTACGCATTGCTTCAGGAACCACAAGTGCCTTGTGGCCCATCCTCTCCACAAGATCGGAGAGAATCATGCTGGTGGGAGGATAAACGATAACTTTTGCCATTGATTTACCTCAGGATAAACCCTCTTTTGCTATCTCTTCCAGCCTCTTGATGGCAAGAGGTTTCTTCTTTTCTGGAATGGCCGGGATATCGCCCTCCCAGGCCAATGCCCTGGAGATCATGGGCAGCATCTTCGATTCGGCCTCGATCATGTAGAAGCCTGGCCTCGCTCCTCCGCCTCTTCGACCACGACAGCGTCTGGGGTCGCCCGGTGGAAAGCCCCGGTCCTTGATGAATATGCCAGCAGGGTCAAGAGCCCTGATCTCCTTTATGAGCGCATTTATCACTTCCTCTTCGCCATTTACGATGACTCCAAAGCATGTCTCCTTGACGTTGACATCGTATTTCGAACCATAAATCTTCATGGCGATATCTGAAGGAAGGACATTCGACTCAGAGGATGTTATCACATACTTTGTGACCAACATCATCGCACCTCCTTAATGTAAATCGTCTCTCCTTCCGACACATTTTCCAGTTTCTCCGGCTCCAGCACCCGGCCGATGACATTAGTGGCTTCGAATTTCTCGCCCGATGGGCCGTACCGTTTATCTTCCGCGAGCTTAATTCCCACTAGGCCGATTTTCTTAGAAACCTGGTTGGAAACAGCGATTGAACCGGCAGGCACAGGGCCCGTAGGCTTGTTTTCAGGCAGCAATTCTTTATAGCTGACTGCCTCGATCTCCGGCTTGAAGAGCAGAGTATTCTCATAGACAAAATAGACTGGCAAGGGACCTACTGGCCTTTCCTTAAGGCCAGTGACATGCCGGAAATAATCTAAAGTTTTAGGAGCCAGATCATAGTAAAACTGTACAGCCACTAGGCGGCTGGAAGGCATGGAAGTAAGGAGCACTTTCTTTTGCTTCAAAATGTTCATCGTCGCTCCCGGCTCCTGCTTCACCACAACGGCATCCTCACCCTTGTAGCCATCCACCTCTACCTCTATGCCAAGAGCTTGCATCTGCATCAGAGCGTCTTTCAGGCTGCTGCCCATGAGCATGATGCGTTCCGGCTTCACCCTTACCGTTATCAACTGGCCAGAACCGGCCAGCTTTATCATATCCATTCCTGCAGTGACTCTTGCCACGACAGAGTGTCCGGGATTCGAGGTGCGGTCTTGCTTGTAGATGAAGACCCTGCCCAGACCTCGCCCGCTAGTTCTTATCGTCACCACTCCTTCCAGGCGAGGTTCGCGGTGCTCGAAGACTATGGGCTCTTTCAAGAGCTGATCTGATGAGATGTAGGAACTGGAGACTGAATCAACCTTAAAGGTGATGTCTCGAGTCAGGGCCAGGAAGAATTCCGCGCCCATTGGTGCATCCTCAATGAGCTCTGCAAAAACAGCAGTGAAAATCTCCATTCCATCTTCCAATGGTAAAGTTAGATCCTGCGTGGCCTGTTTCGAAGTTATGTCCTGCCATTCTACAATGGGCTCGATACCCTGTATTTCGTCACCTGTTTGCAGCCGGTCCAGAGTGTTTTTTCCACCCACAACGTGACCTAGCACCCCACCATCCTTGGGTGTGCCGTAGGCTGACGTATGCCTCCTCCTTACGAATATGATCTGAGTGTTCTCTGCATCAAACCCGGCTGCACCAAGCACAACCTCCCAGCGGTTGTATTCATTGGTATCACGCCCAAAAGAGAGTGCAGAGGCAAATGGCCCGAAGGCTACGCCGTCTGCCGAGGCCCATCTAACTGTTGATCCCGAGATTTTGTCTACGTTGTCGTGCCAGATCTTCTGCAGATCATTATCTATTAGCTCAATTCTCAGTTTGCCCTTGCTGGTGTTGAGCCAATAGGAGTTGGTCTGGCGCGACTTCTCGCCTCGACCTTTGACCACTCCTACAATTGCACCGGCCACTGGATTGGCGCCGGCTTTGTCCAAGGCATCGACAAGCTTCGCCCCGGGCAATAGCTCAATCTCTCTGCCATCAACGAAGACTCTCAAATTAACTCCCCAGCATCTCCTTCTCTTCCTCTTCAGTGATCTTGGCTAAGACTTCACTGGGAAGACCAGTGAAAATCGCCTGCCCATTACGCATGAGCATGGCTCGATCGCAGATATTTTTGACGAAGTCCATGTCATGGCTGACAATGACGAATGTCTCTCCCAGCTCCTGGCGAGCGTTGAGGATGGACTTCGTGACCTCAATCTTGGTAATAGCATCCATAGTTCCCGTGGGCTCGTCAAGGATTACTATTCTCGGTTCCTTTATCAATACTTGCGCCATAGCCACACGGTGTCTCTCTCCTTCAGAGAGCTCATCAGGCATCTTGACCAAGACCGTCTCTGCCTGCTCCTCCGTGAATCCCACAGTTTCCAGGGTATGTATGGCTTTCCTCTCCGCCAGCTCGAAGGGTAGAGAGAGGCCAATGGCCTCCGTCAGGTTCTCAATGACGCTTCGGGAGGGGTAAAGGGTATACTCCTGATGGAGAACGCCGATGTATTTGGTGGCGCGCCCGCGACCATTGGATCCGAGTACTGTCATGTCCACCCAGTCGTCTCCTACCCGCACCGAGATGCTGCCGCCTGTAGGTGTGATGATGCCGCTTACCATCTTGGAAAGTGTGGTTTTGCCGCCTCCGGAAACGCCAACCAGGCCGAAGATCTCACTCTCATTTACTTCCAGGCTGACATTGTCCACTGCCTTCACCACGCCCCGGTCGATGCTGATATACCTCTTTGCCAGGCGGTTAGCCTTGATTATAGGCGCCCCTACTTCAACATCTTCACGCTTGCCCAGCGTTCCGGCCATGGCCAGGAACTGAGCCGCGATGTCTTTCGGCTTACCTTCTGCCTTTATCTCTCCGTTATCCAGCAATATGGCTCTATCGGTCAGCTCGACCATGACATCTTCCCAGTGGCTGGTGATGATCAGGGTCATCTTGAAGTCCGTGACGGCGCGCTTGATGGATTCATGCACAACTTTAGCCGTGGCCGGGTCGAGGGTTCCGGTAGGCTCATCCGCCAAGAGGACCATGGGAGACTTGGCGAGCTGACGGGCCAGGACGACGCGCTGCTTCTCTCCGCCGGACAGCTCTCTGGCGACATGCATCAGCCGGTGGGACAGGTTTACCTCATCCAAAAGGTCCGCTGCATGGTGAACGCTCATGGTGCCCCCCTTCTCCTCCACGGCTCGCATAACATTTGTTATTACACGTTCATCGCCATAAAGAGCAAAGGTTCTCTGCAGCATAATGGCGATCCTTTTCACAATGTCGCGCCGAAGAGGATCGTTTATGTCCAGTGCCGCAAAATCGGCTTCTACTGGCCTCAGAACTCCACCACACCTGCACTTTTCCCCAGCATGGCTGGGCGGCTCTACGTGGCGGCATTTCTCACATCTGACCACGTGGAAAATCACGCTTCCACTCATGCCAGGAAATGACTCTACCCCGCGCAGGACATGCATCAGGACGCTCTTGCCACAGCCGCTCCTACCTAAGATCCCTACCGATTCGCCCTCTTCTATAACCAGATTTATATTGCGAAGAGCTACAACATCACCGAATCGAACTGTCAGATCCCGTATCTCGATAAAAGGTGCCAAATATATCATGCCCCATAAATTCACTGTAATGTAAGGTTGATCCGGTACCAATCCTGCCATAATGCTACTTAAGTTTATCCGAAGCTTTGAATGTGTCCTGCCGATAACGATTGTTAAAGATATCTCATGAAAAAAAGATGGGAGCTTTCCAACTTCTGCATGAATCTTCTTTCTCATTATTTCTGCCTACTGACTTACCGCAGTTTTCTGTATTTCTATCTGCTAACAGAAGGCAAGTTCTATGCATCCCTATCTGCCAAATGAGGGCAGTTATCTGTATTTCTATCTACTAACTGAAGACTAACTGAAAGCAGCACAGATTTATAAGATCAATGCCATAACCATCATATTGAATTGAAGGTATTTTCGATGGAAACACTGCAAGCAATAAAGACTCGTCGAAGCATAAGGAAATTTTTAGATAAGCCGATCGCAAGCGAGATCGTAAGAGAGCTCCTGGAAGCGGCTATGTTTGCGCCTTCCGCCGGAAACGAGCAGCCATGGCAGTTCATTGTATTGGATGACCGCAAGTTTCTGGATGAAGTGCCAACGATTTGTGCCACTGCTTCCATGTGCCGGCAGGCGCCTATGGCGATCTTGGTCTGCGGCGACTCATCTTTAGAAAAATACCCCGAATTCTGGGTGCAGGACTGCTCTGCCGCGGTGGAGAATCTCTTGCTGGCCGCGCACGCCCTGGGACTTGGCGCCGTCTGGGCGGGGGTCTATCCCATGAAGGACCGGGTAGAGGCTTTTCGGAAGCGTCTGTGCCTGCCAGAGGAGATAACTCCATTTGCCCTGGTGGCGTTGGGGTACCCAAATGAAGCTCCTGCCACACCCAAGAGATACAAGGAAGAGAGGGTGCACAGCAACGGATGGTAGGAGAACAATCGCGGATAAAGATCGTGGACAAGAAAATGGGAAAAATGGGACTTGCCTAGCTCAGGAATTGAAGAAATTACTTACTGAGAAAATTTGTTGATCGGGCAATTGTTTATTCGGCGCATAAGAACGAAAATATCAACGGAAGGTGGAATTAATGAAAAAAGTTAATCTGGGGGGGAACGTTTCCATTTATCCCATGCCAGTAACTGTAGTTGGCGCAAATGTTGACAGCAAGCCGAACTTTTTAGCGGTAGCCTGGATTTGCAGGGTGAATGGCTCGCCACCCCTGCTTGCAATTAGCCTGAACAAGCTGCACCACACTGCCAGAGGCATTAGAGAGAGCCAAAGCTTTAGCGTCAACTTTCCGGGGACAAACATGGCTGAGCTTGTCGACTATTGCGGGCTTGTCTCGGGAAAAGAGACAGATAAATCAAATCTCTTTGCCGTCTTTTACGGCGAACTAAAAACGGCACCAATGATCGAGAGCTGTCCTCTTTCTCTGGAATGCAAGCTTACTGATGTTCATGAGATGCCGACAAACGACCTCTTCATAGGAGAGATCATAAATTCCTATGCCGATGAGGCCTGCTTTTCCGATGGCAAGCTTGACATTAAGAAGATGAATCCATTGCTTTTGAGCATGCCTGACAACCGCTATTGGAGAGTCGGCGACTATGTAGGGGATGCATGGAGCATGGGCAAAAGAATGAAGGGGAAAGAAGAGAAGAGCTAATAGAATCCTATAATGATAGAATCAATGAATCAATAAATTGGATGGAGCCAACAGAAGTTAATGGAAAATAATAAAATTAAATTGAGTAAATTGATGGTCAAACAGTCAAAAACTGCCCTTTATTAATCTCTCGTCTTCTTCAAGCTTAAGAAGGGCTTTTTTTCTTCTGCTGTAAGTAACATAGGAAATTGCGGCTGCAATTCCGATAGAGCCGAAGAGGGCCGCTAAGGAGATCATAATTGATGATAATAAGCCTTCAACCATCCCTTTTCCTATAGCCAGTACGACCTCGGGCCCTGCGCCTCCTGAATACGATGTATTAAACTGATAGATACCCGCACGCGGTGCTCTGAAGGCCATGATGGCCCGGCCGCTGCGATTGCCCATGGTATAGTTGAAGCTGCTTTTTGCCGGATAGGTGACCAAATCGCTGCCTATGCCTTCTTCTCGTACGCGGATCTCCAGACCCGGTATTTGTTCACCGGTACTGTAGAACTTGCCATTGAGGTAGCTGTTGCTCTCGTAGTAGATGATGTATTCACCCGGCTCTGAAAGAAACAGTTTTGCACTTGCCGGAGCTACAATCTGCGGCAACCTGCTTTGTGCATCAGAAGCACCGAAGTAGATAAACCCGGCAAATGCGGCAAAACCTATGACTATTATCAGCACGGCCAGGCCGTAATACCAGATGCCGGGTTGAACATTATTGCCATTCATGAAGGAGACTCCAGACCTCTAAATTGCAAAATCATAGTTTCGGTCTACATTACTGGCTCTTATTCCCGGTGTGTATTTAGCTCTATTGCATAATTCCAGGTGTTTATGTAGGCCTGCACATCGAATTTTCTTTTTGCGCCGCTGTAGCTCATGTAGCGCACCTTGCCGAAGATCGGCCTTTACTTCCAGGCCCGATCATGAACGCCCCCTAAGCTCCTGGCAATTCCCACATAGCCACCCGGATCACTGCCGTCCAGCTCATACCGGTCGTTGAGGTAGATAGCGGCCCGGTGCGCCGCAGCGGGCGACTGTGTCCACTCCAAGATCTTCTTGGCCCAGTACATCCTCATGTAGCCGTGCATCTTTCCGGTGAGGAGCATCTCCTGCTAGGCAGCATTCCACAAACCGTCATGGGCACGGCCCTGCTCCAGCTCTTGCAGGGTTAGAGGTATTCTCTTCTGTCCTTTTCATGCTCACAAAAGCCTCGCTCTTGCCCAGGCAAGAAAGCCCTGCATCCCATCGTAATGCTGGTTATAGTAGCAGAAGTTGTCAGATAATTCCTTTCGCACGATAAGCTCTTCCATTCCAAAATACGCAGGCCTCTTTCATGCACCTCAAAATGTTGATATTAATATTTATAAAGTCTAGAGGAAGTTCGCAGAGTGGAGGCAGAAGAGAATATAGAAAGCTTAAAACTGCAAAGATCTTCCGAAAGATGTATATTCCGAATTCATCATTAGTTAGGTCATGGGAATTGGCATCACTAATCGCATGCAAACCGAGAAAACATTGTGGGAAGATAAGCAATCTGCGGAAGAGAGCAGAGCCCAGTTTGAACATGCAATCTCGATGATATCCGATATCTTATGGCGCTATGATGTTGGTTCTCAGGCACAGAACATTGGCTGCTATATCTCGCCGGTTGCGGATAAGATGCTGGGCTTGCCGGAAGGCACCATCGGAAACAGCTTCGACAAATATTGTTCTTATGTTCATCCTGATGACTTGCCAGTCCTGCAGGAGATTCTTTCTAACGGGATAAGGGCATTTGCAAAAGACAAAACTGCAGAATACCGTATGAGAAAGGCCGACGGCTCGATCATTTGGGTTCGTTCCAAGGGTTCGGCCTATTCCCAGCCCGACGGTCGGGTTACCGTTTTTGGCACCACGAGCGATATCACCGAGCGCAAACGTTCTGAAGAAGCACTCAAGGAATCGGAACGATTGTTGGCGAGCATCATTGATTTCCTGCCCGATGCTACATTTGCAGTGAATCAGGAAGGAAAGGTTATCGCCTGGAATCGAGCCATTGAGGAGATGACAAGGATACGGAAGGAGGCGATGATGGGCAAAGGCGATTATGCCTATGCAGTACCATTCTTTGGTAAACCACGACCAATCCTCATCGATCTCATCTTGCGGGATATCTCGGAAATCGAAACGAAATATATCTCTATTAAAAGAAAGGGGAATCAATTAATCGCAGAGGCCTTTGCTCCCATGCTTAGCCATGGGCAAGGCGCATACCTCTGGAGCATCGTCTCTCCCCTTTATGATAGCTATGGCACTATTGTGGGAACAATCCAGTCTATTCGTGATATCACGGAACGCAAGCATGCGGAGCAGGCGCGGCAGGAAAGCGAGGAGCGGTTCCGTACCCTTTTCGAGAGTTCTCAGGACGCATTGATGACTCTCTCCCCACCCTCGTGGAGGTTTTCCTCCGGAAACCCGGCGACCACGGAGATATTTGGGATAAAGGACATGACGGGGCTCACATCATTTGGTCCCTGGGATCTGTCTCCCGAGCGCCAGCCGGATGGGCAGCTCTCCACCAATAAATACAGGGAGATGATAGAGATCGCCATGCAGAAGGGCTCCCACTACTTCGAATGGATGCATAAGCGGCTAAATGGAGAGGAGTTTGCAACAACAGTCCTGCTCACCCGCATGCAGCTGCAAGGTGAGATAATAATGCAGGCCACAGTGCGAGACATTTCTGCCCAGAAGAAGGCTGATGCGGCGCTGCAGGGCAGTGAGGAGCGTCTCATGCGAGCAGAGGAAATCGCCCATTTTGGCCACTGGGAGCTCTTGCTAGGCGAGAAAAAAATGCGCGGCTCAAAGGGCGCAAAGCGCATTTATGGATTGGAGGGCGAGGAGTGGCCGCTGCCGGATGTGCAAAGAATTCCCTTGCCTGAATACCGCGCTCGCCTCGACAAGGCATTGCAAGAATTAGTTGAGCAGGGAATACCGTATAATGTGGAATTCAAAATCCGCAGACCATCAGATGGACAAATCCTTGATATCCATTCACTGGCAGAATACGATCCTGCAAAAAGAGCGTTGTTCGGTGTCATAAATGATGTCACTGAACGTAAGAAGGCTGAGGAAGCATTGCGGGAGAGTGAACTAAGTCTAAGGACCATTTTCGAGACATCCACTGCAGGAATAATCATAGTTGACACTAATGGGCTAATCATCCAGGCCAACCAGCGGATGGCCGAGATGTTTGCCTGCCCGCTGGAGACAATGATAGGCACTTCCTATCCCTCCTTTGTTCATCCTGATGAACGCCAGGAGGGGACAAATATCATGCTGGCGATGATGAAAAATGAGGTCGATACAGTTTCTACAGAGCGACATTATCTCCGCGGGGATGGAAGTGATTTCTGGGGATATTTAAGTGGCCGCCGGATGGTAGGGTCGAATGGAGAGTTCACTGGGCTACTGGGTATCATCTTCGATACAACTGATCGTAGGAATGCTGAGAATTCGCTGAGAGCATCGGAGCAAGAGAAGGCGGCAATCTTAAGCGGCTTACGGAATGTTTCTGTGGAGTACCTTGATCCTTCCATGCGCATTATCTGGATCAACGAGGCAGTGCAAATGTCCCTCGGATTGTCGATGGAGGAAATAAGAGGCAAGTACTGTTATGAGATCCTCCAGGGCCTCAAGGAGCCCTGTCCAGGATGCACGGCATTTAAAGCCGCAAAGAAAGGCCGTTTTCAGCAAGGGGAGGTTGTAACCCCAGACGGCAAGACCTGGCTATCTAGAAGCTCCATCATCGAGGATACTGATGGCAGTGTCCAGGGTGTAGTCCACGTGGCTGTGAATATCACCAAGCGAAAGAGTGACGAGGAAAAGCTGCGAAGGGCTAATCGGCAACTTGAGACTGCCATTGCCCATGCCAACGAGCTGGCCATGCAAGCCGAGCTGGCCAACGTCGCCAAGAGCCAGTTCCTGGCCAATATGAGCCATGAGATACGCACCCCATTAAACGGCATAATCGGCATGACCGGACTACTCGAAGATACGAATTTGAATGATGAGCAGCATGAATATGCAAAAATCGCCCGCATTTGCGGCGAAACTCTGCTCACTCTTATCAACGATATACTGGACTTTTCCAAGATCGAAGCCCGCAAAATGGAGCTGGAAACGCTGAACTTCGACCTTTCCTCTATCCTGGAGGACACGACAGATCTTCTCTCCATTGGCGCTCATGAGAAAGGACTGGAACTGAAATACCTAGTCGATCCCCTTGTGCCGTCTCACCTATGCGGAGATCCGGGAAGGCTTCGCCAGATTCTAGTCAACCTGGGAGCCAATGCCGTGAAGTTCACAAACCATGGCGAGATAGTAATCCGTGCCTGCCTGGATAGTGAAGATGAAAGAAATGCGACCCTTCGCTTCTTCGTTTGCGATACTGGGATTGGCATCCCGGCAGATCAGCAGGATATTCTTTTCACTCCTTTCACTCAGGCAGATGGTTCCACCAAGCGCAAATATGGGGGAACTGGTTTGGGGCTAGCCATCTCCAAGCAGTTGACGGAATTGATGGGAGGGCAGATCGGCGTAGAAAGCGAGGAGGGTAAAGGATCTATCTTCTGGTTCACAGCCGTGTTTGAAAAGCAAGATGTAAGACCCGAATCCGCAAATGGCGAAAATGAGAGCTTCAAAGAACAGGCTATGGGTCAACGTGGCCGATTTAGCGAGGGTGCTGCAAAATGCTCCGCCGCCCAGGCTTGCCTTTCTGAAAAGGGCAGACATGAAATCCGAATCCTGGTGGCGGAGGACAATCCTTTAAACCAAAAGGTGACACAGGCCATGTTGAGAAAGATGGACCTCCAGGCGCATGTGGTGGCCAATGGTGAGGAGGCCGTAAATGCGCTTAAGACCATTTCCTATGATCTGGTGCTAATGGACTGCCAAATGCCCGAGATGGACGGTTTTGAGGCCACCCGCTGTATCCGCCAGGATGGATCAAGTGCTTTAAATCCACACATCCCCATTATCGCCATGACCGCCCTCGCTATGCAAGGCGATCGGGAGAAGTGCATTCAGTCTGGAATGAGCGATTTCATTGCCAAACCGGTACAGAAAAGAGAATTGGCTGTAATGCTGGCCAGATGGCTCGATTTAGCAATGAGTGACAACTTGCAGCCTGAATCGATCTTGGATTGCACGAGGGAGAAACTGAGTGGCTAGGTTTGTCTACTTTTAAGACTAAGTCCTGAATTTTGTGGAAGAGCTCAAACCCGACCTTCAGAGATCCGATCTCGCCCAAGAAGGCCTTGAATGAAAGGCAAATGGGGACAAGTGAAGGGCTTCTTATTTTCTTAAAACTTGACTCTTCTCCAAAGGACAGATTACCACGCCCTGGCCGCAGTTTTTTCCTTCGAGCTGGATGGTGGTATGCTCTATCCCGAAAAGCTCCTTTAGCCTTTGTTTCATGTCATCCCTTATCATCTGCGCCTGGGTGATCATCTGGTCGTCGATGACTGCATGGACGCTCAAAATAATGTGGGCCGAGCACACACCCCATACATGGAGGTCGTGCACCTGGACCACACCGGGAACGCTACAGATGGCTGCAGATACGTCCTCAAGCCGCAGGCAACTGGGAACGCCCTCCATCATGATGCGGAAGGAGTCCCTTATCAGCCGGTAGGAGCTGACAAAGATTATCAGGCTGATCATGATGCTTGCTATGGGGTCAGCGAGCGTCCAGCCAGTTCTCCAAATTATGAGGCCGGCCACGATTACCCCGAAAGAGGCGGCTGCATCTCCCAGCACATGGAGCATAGCCGATTTTACGTTGAGGTCCTCTGGGGCATGGGAGTCATGATCGTGGTGATGGCTGCCTTTCAGCACATAGGCCACAATCAGGTTCATGGCCAGGCCGAAGGAGGCCAGAAGCAGCAGATCCAGCCCTTTTACTGGTGCCGGTTCCAGGAGCCGATGGTAGGCTTCTACCAGGATGCCCAGGGAGACAAAGCCCAGAGTCAATCCATTGGCAAGGGATGCCACCACCTCGAAGCGATGAAAGCCATAGCTGTATCGCTCATCGGCGGGCAGGGTCGATAGCCGGATGGCCAGCCAGCTCAGTCCAAGGGCGAAGATATCCAGGAATACGTGAGCCGCATCGGAGAGTAGCGCCAGGCTGCCAGTCCACCAGCTCCCTAGAACTTCCACCACCAGGATGGAGATCGTGAGCAGGATGGCTACAAGGAACCGACGCTCTACTGCTTTGACCTCATGGTTTTTCATGCTAGAGCTCCGAAATAGATGTTTGCAATAACGCTAATTGATTTTTATATTCTTATTATACTTATTATTAGCGGAACCTTCCGCCTGAAATTGGAACCTAATTATCAAAAAATAGATTTCCAGAAGATCATGATCCGCATGAGGTCTGTGGTTGAAAATGTTGAGAAAGAATATATTTAGAAGAATCCATTATAGTTCTACGACAAAATAGATATAATATCTGACTTCGCAATTCGGTCGTGTACTCACATCATTGAATTGGTATCCTGAATGCCGTTAGCTCCTTGATAGTCCAGATATGATCAGTCAGTCCTTCTGCCATCGCAGGTGTTCTTTGCGTCCATTTCTTCCTGCCCTGATCTACTCTTTGCCGGAGTGACTTGTGTAGCTTGACAAAGTTATACCAAGCCTGGAAAAAGTCCAGGGCATGAGGATGTCTTCCCAAGATCTTGCTGCAATTCATGCTTTTGCGCACAAATCGAGCCAATGAATTGCGAATTGTTAGATTCAGCCGCTCAATATATGCGGTGTTGATCTTATCTCCTGAATCGACACCTAGCAACTGCATTATCTCTATTTGATCACCATAAACAATACGCTGTAATACCTCAACGAGTCGTCCATTCTTTCTTTTCTTGCAGACCTTTGCATACTTCAGGTTTGGATAAGGAACAAGTATTGGGTCTGGCTTTCTTCCGATTCCGCAGTACGACGGTGTCTCAAGAAAACCATAGACATTGAGAAGCCCCTCCTCGAAAGGGTCCCAGTTATCAGAAGTGAATACAGAGATAGGCGAATCGATTGCACGACGTCTTTCAACATATCTAAATAATTCCATACAATCCTCTGCAATACTGCCTTGGATTTAACAGTCAAAGCTTGCCTGCAAGGCACATTCCGGCAGCGCTGGCTGTAGCGCGTCCTGCTCGTCGGCGTTATCTGCCTGGTAGCGCTTGAGGGCTTAGAGTTTCGCCTTTGGCATCCTGCCAGGCTTTCTGCCAATTTTCTGCCGTCTCCTCTAATCTATCGTTCTCTGCGCCTCTGTACCTCAGGTTAAAATCGTAACCGTTAGCGATAATTAAATCCGTAGATTACGATAATCCAGTCACAGAACCATTGCCAAGCGAAGAACCGGTTCCAAAGGATTCCCTAATCTCCCTGGCATATGGCCATCGTCTGCTCCTTGACCTGCTCCATCTTCTCCTTTCCAACCAGCACCTCAACCAGCTTCAAAGCGAACTCCACGGCAGTCCCCGGGGAGCGACTGGTGACAAGGTTCCTATCAACCACCACTCGATCCTCGCTAAAATGGGCGCACTCCTCCACCTGGGCCTTGCCTGAAGAGCTGACCGTAGCCCTCCGCCCCTGCAAGACTCCCGCCTTGATGAGGACTGATGGGGCTGCGCATATCGCCGCGACGCACTTTCCCGCTCGATCCATCTCCCGTGCCATGTTTAAGATGCGCTCATCATTTCCCAGGTTGATAAAACCGGGAGCGCCGCCGGGCAATACCAGCCCGTCAAAGTCCCGGCAGTCGATTTTTTCCAGAGTGGTGTCAGGCAGCACTTTAACTTTATGAGAGCCTTCCATGAGGCCCTCCTTTAATCCCGCCGTCACAACTTCCACATCCGCTCGCCGCAAAATGTCGATGACGCTAATCGCCTCGATCTCCTCGAAGCCCTCTGCCAGGGGTACTAGAATTCTCATATTCTCACAATCTCCTCGGCAAATTATTGGCCTGTATATCTTAAATCTATTACTATTATCGTCCCTAATTGTTGTCATTTTCAAATTCTTGATATCATAACTTTTAGGATTGAGGCGCAAATATCTTTATATAATTCCAAGCATTGGTTTCTTGTGTTGACCCTCGTACAGATAGCGCTATCATGGCAAGCTATGATCTGTTGCCTGCCAGGCAGCTAGTTTCGTGAGGGGCAAAAAAAGCAGTAGACAGAGGTATATCATGGAATTTGAGAATTCGCAAAATTTGTATATGATGATGATGTATGTCTACCTGAAAGCTTATCGTGAAGCTCTCATCGATTTTGAGGTCGCCGTTAAGAACTCAAGCTTTGCGGACCTTGCATTAATGTCGGTGCAGCAGAAATACAAAGAAAAAATAGAGCGCATAGAAAACGAGATCGAGATATCGTAAGCTACAATAGGCTGCTCCTCCATAGGCATTATCATGCTCTGCCTGCGCTGCGGAAGATGCTGCCTCCATCTGGATATTTTTATTGTCAATCCTTTTTCTATTCTGGCAGACGGCAGCATCGATCCAGATGATCAAGAGGCCATGATCTTCAAGCCAGCCGGAAAAAAGTGCCCTCATCTTACCCACCAGGCTGCCTGCGATGGCGATTATGCCGTTTGCACAATTCACCACCTGCCCTGCTACCGGGGAACTCCCTGCGAAGAGTTCGAGCAGGTGGGGCCGGAGGATGCCGTATGCTTCATGAGCGGATACTTCAAGTTAAAGGAAGTATAAGTTTGCCAAAAAAAATTGAAGCTGCGGAACCTGGCAAGCCCCAACGGTTTTGCTAGCAGTGCATCGTCGTTCGTTTGCCTAAAAAAATTAAAAAATCTTTAAAATAAAGTACCAGTCGGCTCTTTAACAATTGTCACGGGCCTTCCTGAAAGCTGGGCTAGCAGCCACGGATCCACATCTAAGTAATTCTGCGCCTGAAATTTGCTTGAGTCCGTTCGATTTATGATGATTGGAGTATAGTCCGTAAAGCTATTGGGATAGTACCATTGGGGCTCAGTTCCCGGTGGGTAGAGAGTGCCGTTACGAAGCACGAATCCCTTTGGAGCGCTGCCCCAGTTCCAGAGGTTGTTGGCAATTTCCAGAGTACTTATTGGCTTGGTCCCGTACTTCTCCAGCCATGAAGTCCCAAAGTCCTCACCCACGCTTTGAAATCCATAAGATGGCGGTATGCACATAAAGCTGAGGCATATGCAGATAATTGCGACCAATGACGATCTCATCTTTTTTCCCCCTAAGCATTTAACGTAGCTTTTATTAAAATTGATGGTCAGCTCGGCCAAAAATTCCATCAAATAGCCTCTCTCTCAGCAAGGGCATTCTGTCTCAATATCCCACGTGGTTCATCCTGAGGACCGCATAGGTCTGGGCGCTCTTATAATCATACATGGGCGGCAATGGGGCTTTGGGGGGCTCAGAACCCCAATCGGAGAGATTTTTTGAGGCATTTGTCAGATCTTGCAGCAATGAGTTTCCGTCCTCTCCGCCGAGATGCAGGGAAGAATCATTCTGCGAGAGGTTGATCGATGAATTGCTTGTCGAATTGTTTGTCAATCCCCCTAAGAGCAGATTTCCATCCCTACCCCCGAGATTGATGACCGATTTGCTTTGGGCTAGAAAAACTAGCGCTATCAGTAATAGTAGAATCAATATCATTCGTTTCATTCCATTCCCCGTATCAGTCATCCTTGCAGCAGCTTAAATACGCTGCGCTATAGGAAATCGCTATTCAATGCTCTATAGCTTTCTTCTTAAGCCTTTTTTGATCCTGGGTCCTGACCTCAGATAAATAAATGCTAATTAATGAATACTAATTAATAATTAATAAAAAATTCCTGCAGACATTTCTGTCTGCTTCATGACCTGGCTATCTCTAATAAACCTCACCGAAGACCTCAAAGTATGCCGGCTCATGCTTGCAGGCCGGGCACTCCTCCGGAGCTGCATTACCCTCATGCATATACCCGCAATTGCGGCATCTCCAAACTACCTTGCCGCTTCTTTTGAAGACAATGCCCTCATCGAGATTTTTTTTCAGGGAGAGGTACCTTCTTTCATGCCCCTTTTCGACAGCGGCTATGTTGAGGAAGGTTGTAGCAATCTCTGGGAAGCCCTCGGATTCGGCGATCTTTGCAAAGGCGGGATACATTTCTGCGTATTCGTATCGCTCGCCATCTGCTGCCTCTTTTAGATTGGCAACAGTATCTGCAATGACTCCGGCTGGAAAGCGAGCAGAAACCTCTGCATCTCCTCCCTCCAGAAGCTTGAAGAGGACCTTAGCATGCTCTTTTTCATTGTCAGCAGTGTCCAGAAATATGGCAGAAATCTGCTCGTAGCCCTCTTTTTTTGCCTGAGAAGCAAAATATGAGTATCTATTCCTGGCCTGCGACTCCCCGGCAAATGCTGTCATCAGATTTTTCTCGGTCTGAGTACCTTTAAGGCTCTTCATTCTTCTTCATCTCCTGAAATGGTTAGCTGTTGCCAATGATCTCTCATAAGGTTTTCCATCTCCTTGCATTTTAAATTCGCGCCATTTAGCAGCAATTTTAGCAGCAATTTTAGCAGCAATAGTACTGAATTTTGCCTGAGAATGCAAGGCGAAAATCTGGTACTCATAATAGAAGATTGAGGCAAATGATCGCGGGCAGCAATTGCCTTTAACTCGGAACGGATCGCGAATTAGCCTGGCAAAGATTTGTATTTCAAAGAAGAAGGGGACTCTGGCAATGATGCAATTCTAGCCAATTGCAGCCTGCAAAGTGATTTTTGTGGGCCGTAATCTTTTTAACCATTTCCGTGGCTCAAAGTGCGAGGCAAAAGGCGAGAGCTGCCGCAAAAACGGGCCATGTGTAGGTTTTCCATGTTAGACGGATGGATTAGACGAAGGATTGTCTGGTATCTAAAGAAAAAGCAAGTTTTGGCGTGGCGGGCTAAGAGGGGCGGAGAATGTGTCCGATGCGGTAAATGCTGTGAGTTATGCCCTGCCCACGACGCTAAAAACAAGCGCTGTAGGATATACAGCATCCGGCCCGCTATATGCAAAGCCTTCCCGCTAACGCCAGAGGATCTAAATAATGTTCATACGTGTGGATTCTATTTCAAGAAATAATTTTGATCTAAATCCTTAGATGCTGCGGCAAGGACTGCTCTTTACTTTATTATGATTAGGAATGTATTATAGTGCACTATCACCGCCAGAGGCAAAAGACCACAAAGCTTAAGTGTCTTTCGCACGTTTCGTATGTTCGGTTAAATCCGAACAAATCGTGAAATAAGAGCTAAAAGCTAATTGACGCAGCGGCGGCGGGAGATCTTTCATGGAAAAAATAAGCAGAGCATGCTGGAAAGACAGATTTTGGGCCTGGTTGATTGACGTTCTTCTCGTGGGCATCCTCTGGTCCAGCTTCATGACCATTTCGACCGCAAACAGATTCAGTCCTGGCGGCCTGATTATGCTAATGGCTTTTCTCTTCGTCTATTGGACGGTCCTGGAGGGCTACCGCGGTCAGTCCCTGGGAAAGATGCTCTTGAACATAGTAGTTGTGGGCCCGGTGGGCGAGAAGATAGGATTTAGGGATTCGGCTCTGGAGAGCCTGGGAAAAGCCTTCTTGCTTCCGCTTGACTGCCTAATTGGGTGGGTGGTTTATAAAGGCCAAGGGCAAAGGGCCTTCAATAAATTCTCTAACACCGTTGTCGCCTCCGCTAATGAGGCAAAGTGGTGCCCTCAAATGTGATTTTTGGTCTTAGCGCCTGCAGCCTTAGCACCTGCATTGCATCGACTGCATCGTACTGCAGTTCACCTATTTGCACTGCTCTCTTCTCAGAGAACCTTCTCCAGCTCATCTCTTTTCAGCAGATGCACCTCTACCATGTGATGGGGATGATAGCGCGTCTTTGCCTCCCGGATGCCCTCCACGCCCATGTCGCTCTCCCGGTTGATGTAAATGTAATCTCGTGCAAGGATTTTGGCAGTCTCGGCATTTATGGCCCGGTAGATTCCTTTGCAATCGGGAAGGCCCTTCTCGAAATGCACCAGTGCCGTATCTTTATTCAGCCCCTCAAAGAAGGACATGGCCCCTATCTTGCCTTCGGCCCGGATGGCGAGGCCGGAGAGCTGCAGCTCTTCATAGTGAGATAAGGCAAAGGACACGGCATCTTTTTCGCTGGCAAGCACAGGATCTGAGTCGCAGTCCTTCCAATCGCACCACTGATCCAGAAAATCCTTGATCTCTCCGATATTGCGTTCGCTGATTGTCTCGACATGGGGCATGCAGGTCTTCTGGAATTTGTTGAGCTGATGCCTGATGGTTAGATATTTCTTGCCTGGCAATTCCGCCAGATCCGAGGCCAGATAGACATACTCGAAGTACCTTCTCTCCGCATGAAATTGCAGATCCGGATAAAGTCTGGCCATCCATTCTTTCGTCTCCGGGTCCAAGATTACGAAGGGGTGCTCCTCCTCGCTCTCAGCGGCAAGCCTCAGTACCTCTGCCAGCAGCTTTGGATTGCGAGGGCCGATGGGCGGACGGTAGCGCGTCATTTCTGCAATGGTGCTGGAGAGAACTATGCAGCCTTCCACATAGGCATACCTGTAATGGGCATAATCATTCCAGCAAACCATGTTGGTGAAGGTGTTATCGCTATGGACCTGCGGATAGCTCTGGTAGTGCTTGCAGAAGAAATCCCGATCGGAGAGTGAGACCGGCTTGAAGTCTGCAGCTCTTAGCATCCTTTTGCCTCCTCATGAAAGAGCATGGGCACATGCTCGGGCATAGGTGCAAATCCATGGGATCGATAAAACTCCTCACTTCCCGGCTCGGCTATCAGGCCTATCCAGGTGATGTTGCGAAGTTTGCACTCCTCCAAGAGCAACGTGAGAATCATTGTTCCTACTCCCCAGCTCCGCCAGTCGCCCTGCACCACGAGATCCTGAATATATGCATCTGCAATCCCATCGGAAATCACACGGCCCATACCCACAGCCCTGCTGGTAGAAATATCAATCGCTACGGCGAATAGAAAGCTTCCCTGGATCAAATCGTTGATTTTGCTCGCATCCATCTCCTCCTTCCACCAGCCTGCTGCTCGATAGAGTTCCACTATCTGATCCTCATGCCAGGATCGCACTAGATCAACCCGAATCTTATTTTTATCATTCATAGTTTTTATCAGCCATTCTCAATAGCTCAATATTCATACGATCCAATTCAGTATCACATTCTCTTCTCTTTTGGGAGCTTTGTGATCGAGCTTGACCGGATAGCCGAAGATAAGACTGCCCACTAGCTTGCATTCGGATGGAACGCCAAGATCATCCATGATTGACGGCACCTGGCCCAATGGAGTGCATAGGCCAATCCAGCAGCTTCCAATTCCGAGCGATGTAGCCGCTAGCATCATGTTCTCTGCAGCTAATGAGCAATCGATCTGTGGGGAGAAGGCGTCGGGATGAGAGAATATCATTATCAGTAGAGGGGCGTTGAAGAAGATATTAAAGCCAGGTCTGGATACCATGTTGGCCAGCGCAATCAATTCCGGTTTGGTGGCTTTGGCGTCCAGCTCCATCCACAGCTCTTTGGATTTGTCAGAGAGCCTGTTTATCAGCTCTCTGTTCTTTATCACCACAAAGCGCCAGGATTGCTTGTTGATAGCGCTTGGCGCATAGGTTCCGGCCCGGATCAGCTCCCGGATTACGTCGTCCGGCACATCATCGGGAAGATAGTCCCTAATCGAGCGGCGGGTGTAGATGGCCCTGAATACATCATTCATCGGGCTTTCGGCATGGGGATTGTGCAAATCACTGCTCATAGTAATATATTATGGACGTCAAGGCTTATAAAATTATAAGGCGAGAGGAGACTTGCCCTTCAGGCTCCTCTCTAAAATAAAATCGCAATATCTCTC
>DATLBD010000070.1:0-10824 GCA_035527135.1 Methanothrix sp.
ATATCTCTACGGTCAAAAAGAACTCCATTTCAGTTATCGACGCCATTCAAGGTGCCTTTGAAGGGCATCCATTCATCCCGGGAGAGACTTTGATTGCGGGCTGAATTCTTAATGATTTAGTGGATAGGGCTGAATAGTTACAAAATATCAAACAAAAATCACCAAGCGAACACTTCAAGAACGATAAAGGAAACGAGACGGTAATTTCTAATTCTAAGAGAACCGCTTTTGCAGCCAGAAATTGCTAATGATAAACGATTAAAGGTGGATGGCTGTTTGGCCAAAGATCAGCTTGCTTGCAATGATCCCCAACACATGCCTCTAACTTTCAATTGTCCTGTGACATAGATACCTGCAAGATAACCTGCAGTAAGGCCCAGCTCTTTATTTCGCATAAAAGGCAAAGACAAATTAGATCGAGACTTGTAAATCCCGAATTCACCCAGAATGATTGAATGATGGAAAAATTGCAAAAAAGATAAAAGAGATAGACTGCCAGCTACCTAGCAATCTATGCCGTCGCAAGCAATGCCGCTGCTATCTTCTTCAGGCACGGGATTCTCATGGAACTTGATGAGCTTCTCAGCCTCGAATGTTCCGGAGAACAGCTCGTGGGCTTTGATGTCCTTGTAGAATATCTTGTGCCATGAAGCATCCGTTCCCCATGTGCCGTTGAAGGTATTCTTGGTCTCAAGGCCGATCACGTGAGCGGGATTATTGCCCATGAGGGCAGCCACTTTGTCAGTATCCCTTCCGGCATCCTTCAGCTTCTTGATGAGCTCCTCAGGAGTTATGGTATGTGTGGACTGAGCCATATAATTGGCATATTCCTGCGGATAGTACAATGCTAAAAGCTGTAGGTAGTCCTGGGTTGCACCCGTTTCCGTCACCTTAGGATTATAGGGCGTTGTAGACACAAAGAACGATGTCTGATCTTTCTCCATCTCATAAACTGAGAAAGCCTCTTGGACTTTCGCCCCTATGCCGCCATAAAACGCCTTGGAATGCAGGTACTTGACGCCATTGAGAGGCGTGTTCGTGCTGGCGTAAGTGAGCTTGGTGTTCTCAAAGAGATTGAGCTGTGACTTGTTGCCACCGTTGACCGAAGTTATATTTCTTTGCAGTTTGTCGGAATTCTGCGAGTAAGCATGCTCCTGGTCAAGCTCAAAATCGCCGTCTCCGGCCATGTTGTTGAAGTACTCCAGAGCGATCTTCTTATCGATTATCGAGGTACTGACATCGATAACACCGGTCCCAGATACTTTTTGCGCTTCACAAAACTGTTCGTACTGCACCGGCGGAACCAATGGTGGGTTCGCCAATGTGGTACAACAGCATAGCAATAGAATTAATGCTGTCGCTATTACTACTCCCTTCATTCTAATTCACCCCTATACTCTTTTGAGTATATATGAATTATTTGCCTTAAAGGGATATAAACATATCGAAAGCAATAACTGAATTATATCATATGGATATTAAATAGAATAATAATAATAATTATAATAAATAACTGCCAGACTACTCTTAATATTACTACAGGAAGTACCTCGATATAACCTTAGATGTCCTGCAGAAAAGTCCTAATGAATAGTCATCCTATATGCCCACGATAGCCTCATTGAAGTTTTCCGAGCGGCTGCTGATCCTGATCCATTCATCAGATGGTTCCCCTAGAATTACGGCCGTCTGGTTCTGACGGAAGTACTTATCCATAAGCTTCTCCAGGTCCATCAAGCCCGAGAAATAATCGTCAATATAGCTCTCATCTGCCTTCAGGGCTACAATCCTCGGCTCGCCCTTTAGATCAGGGAAATCTGTGGTGTAATATGATAGGGGGTAGGATCCTGCAAAAGCGATCAGCAGAAGTAGGCAACCAACAAAGATTATGGTTGCCGGATTTCTTCGATTAAGGGCTATCAATATAGATGCAATCACCAGCATTAAAATCGCAGCGAACATTTTATTGAATCTATCCGCTTGAGCTACGTATTCAACAAATCCTATGAATAACTGAGCATGATCTCCAAATCCAATTATCCCATTGTTGAATTGGGTACTGTCTGTGAATAAGATCGCCTTGCCTTTTCCGTACTTGGTACCTGCTATCAAGAGGTGCCTGGCAAAAGGCGAGTTTAGCTTAATTTCTTCTGTGAACTCCCTGGTCAGGAAGAATGCTGATGTCTCATTGCGATAGTGAGAGAAGAAACTCGGCCTTGTCACGAGCTTGAAAAGGGTATTTTTGCCATCGAGTTCCTCCAAGCTGTTACTGGTCTCCCACACTAAATCTCCTGTCAGATACCGAGAAATCAGGGCAGGAAACTCATCTTTCTCTGTTATGGAGCCTCTTGAATCGGTGAAGACATCCTGTA
The DNA here is from genome assembly GCA_035527135.1 of Methanothrix sp. Taxonomy (GTDB): domain Archaea; phylum Halobacteriota; class Methanosarcinia; order Methanotrichales; family Methanotrichaceae; genus Methanothrix. The sequence continues at coordinate 2,373 of DATLBD010000070.1, forward strand.
TTCCTGTTGGCAGAAATCTATATCCTATAAGCTCTGCTACCGGATTTAGATTCGTGACCATGCCATATATGTCTGTATGCTCGCTGATCAATATTAGGCCGTTTCCCTCTTCCAGGAACTTCGTCACGGCCTTCGCCTCGGATTTAGAGTAAGGCCGGGTGGCGCACTTCAACACCAGCACTGCTTTTTTTCCTTGTGAGGCATTTTCTAATGTTGCGGTGCTTATCTCTTTAGATAGTACCGTATCCACTGAGCTGATTGCTGGCATCTTCTCCGTTCTGTCGATGATCAATGTAACATTGTAAAGGCTGGATAGCATGTTTAAAAGACCGAAGTAGTTATTGACTCCGCTTATAGGGTCCTTTTCATAAGTTTTTGTGTAGTCCGTCCAGCTGGGCTCCCACTCGCTGTGCGACTCGTCTATTATGAGCAGTGGGTCCGAGTTCTCCGTGATGGGTGTAAAATAAAGAAGAGCTGCGATGAAGAATATGATCAACAGTGGTGCAGTCAACTTGCTGGATTTGAAGGCTCTCTTGTTATGCCTACTGATCCTTGCCTGTGGGGAAAACACAGAGAGAAGAGCAATGCAGGTTAAGGGCAAAGCTAAAGCCTGCATGTTATCGGGAAAGAAGGATGCAATTGATGGGCTTGTGATCAGGTTTTTCATTGAGAGGATGACAAATAGGAGAGGAACCGCGATAGAAAATAATGCATATTTTATGAAAATCTTTTTATCGATCACAAGTAATGCCAGCAGAGTCAGCTGAGAAACAACTAAAGCCAGATAAAAAGGCAGCAGAAGCTTCACGTCATCGATGGCTATAGGCATCCCTGTTCGGGAATGATAGAGGATAACGTAATTTAGATCATTGATTCCATACTTGATCGCATACAAAGAGGGGAGGTTTGAAAATACAAGGTTAAATCCCTTGACTAAAAAAGAGGTATCAATGAACTGAAGAGAAAGCAGACCAGCCAGAGTTGGCAGAAAAGCTATAGGATTTGCATACACAGCCAGCAGGCCGAAGCATAATAATATAATCATTGGAAGAAAAGTGCTGTTGTCAAATTCCATGAGAAAGAAAATGGAAAGCGACGCGGCCACCAGAAGACCGATTGCCTCAATCTTTCCAGGCTTATGATCGCGAAATGCTACCAGGAGAAGGAGTATCGAGGATAAAACTAAGAGGAATACGGAATACTCCCACAGGCCGAAGAGAACCATGTAGCTTCCGATGAGGAAGAGCCCTCCCGCAAAGCTGGCTATCTTGGATTCAAATTCCATTCTGTTCTTTTCCCCCTAATGAGATGAGGATATTCTCGATGAGTTTTTTGAAACCTGGGTCCGGGTATCTGAATACTGGTTCATAGCGAACAAAATTCCGAAATATGGTATGGTCTCCTATTACTATAACCTGTCCGCGGCCCACCTTCTTGCTGGCAATGACAACAGTGGAGTTGTAGAGCGCCACAGGATCTCCTCCCAGGATCTCCACGGCAGAGTAAAGGTTGATGTCCCCGTTAATTCCTTGCGTCAAAGAGCTATTCAGCGGCTTGGCATATATTTTCGTCTCCTTCATATAAGGAAGATGATAGTCCCAGGTGGTGTAGTTGAAATACATGATCTCACCTAATAGAGTGCCATTCAGACTCATATCAAAGGCGCCGAGTAGAGAATTTGCAGCTTCATTCGAGGGATCTGCACCGATCTCTGAATGATAGCCATCGAATACTATGAGCGTTCCTCCGCCAGTGACGAAGTTTGCAAGCAGATCCACCTCTTTCTCGCTGAATTGACTTGTGGGTCCCATGGTCACATAGGCTTTACAGTCTGATAGCTCTTTTTGAACTTTCTTTACCAGCATGGGATTAAAGCCGTAATGCTGCGAAAATATGGCAAAAAATACGTTCTTATACTGATGAGGATCTCCATAGCCTTCCAGATTTGCATGGCCCACATCAAGAGCAATCATATTCTCCGGAGCTGAGGTTACCGGAACTAAAGCCTGGGCTTGGACTATTACGAGCACAATCGACAAGGATAAAATCATAGGAGTGATTACAGACAGACGCGCTGCAAAAATGCCAACCAATAGTAGCAGCACCAGAATCAGCCTGAACCATATGCTCTTAAAGAAGCTGTTTTCGTAGTTGAGATAGCTGATTACCTTTCCAACAAACCCATAGTTATAAATGAGATTGGGGCCGCTGATGGAGTCGCTGTTGGCAATTGCGATTATCCTGCCTTTTCCAAAGTTGACAGAGGCACAGATCGGGAGAAATCCATAATCTTCGTCTTTATCTGGTATTACATTCCCAAGATAAGCGCGATTTTGAGCATTCCAATCTCCCTTATCTGCCCATGTGGTATATTTGAGTGCATAAAATATCAAAGCATCCGATCTATTCACCATCAATGTCCCACCCGCAGTCTCTTCGGTGCTGTCAAAGTTCGTTAGGCTGGAAAAGTGCGGCTCCCACAGCATGCTGTAGTCGAAGTTGAGATGGAGACCGAATTTTTCCAAGATCGGATTTAGGTTCAGATAGCAATCCATGAGATTGGTATGATCCCCGAGAACGAAGAGCCCGCCGCCGTCATCTACAAAATCCAATATATAACCGATCTCCTGCGACGTGAATTCCTTTTCAGGAGTCTCTATTATGAGAATGCTCAAGTCTCGCAGGGAATCTGGCGAGATGGGGGCGCTCAGCATTTTGGTATTGTATCCATTGGATCTAAGATATCGGAGCGTCGAATGTGTTAAGCTGTCATTCTCGAATAAGGCCGATTCCACCTTATGGTGATATCCGTCGTATGCGACAATCCCGTTCTTTTCATGGGCCAGAGGTTCAAAGGTGGAGAGGCTCAGCAGCAGGAATATCAGGGGAATGTAAAAAAGGAGTATAGTCAAAGGTTTTGGCTTTATTCTCCGAGAATCTTCAAATTCATTGGAAATTGAGATGAAGAAAAACAAGAAGGTTATAAGGAGAACGAATTTTAGATCCAGCGCAATTCCCAAGCCTTCCACAGCTGTAAGAGGTAAAAGGATAAAGATGCTCTTTAAGAGAACGCCGTTCCCATAGTAATAATATAATAATATAAGTAATATAAATATATATGGTACTGGATTTCGTAAAAAAAGAGCCATGAAAAATATGGGGATTGCTGCAACTTTTGCGTCTCCTAGCCTTCCCATGGAGAAATAGATGAGGAGAGAAAGTGCAGATATCAAGCTCACTATGTACATCGGGGTAATAAGCCGGAAGTATTGATGTATAGCCCCCGACTCCCAGAGGATAAAAAACAGGAGTGGTATAAACGGGATAAAGCCTCTGACCCTCATTGGATATCAGCGCATCCCGTCTCGGAGGAACTCTTTTATCCTTGATGCTATCCCAGGCAATCTTCTTCTATACCCAAGCAGGAGCGCTGCGATTATAATTATTAAGCCGCCCGTGAGGATCTTTGGCAGGTTATCTTTGAACGATAGCTGAAGATTATAGTAGTTGAAGTTCGCCCTGAAGGGTATCTCCGTGTCATTTCCACTATCTTGCGCAGACCAGACCAAAGCCTCCCTTCCAGAGATCATTTCTTTCCTGAAAGGTTCGCTGAGGTTGTTTCTCATGACCACAGATGCCCCAATTTTTGCCCCTTTGGGCGGAATAACAACAATCTTTGCTGATTGCGGCTCTCCCAGGTCCACGCTGGTATATATTGTATGTTTGCTCTCCTTCCTTGCCGCAAGACCGCTCCAGATGAAGCTCAGGTTGAACTGATACGGTTGGCCGATTTCCTGATTGTAAAGAATCAGAGAGATTAACCTCTGACTATCCTCTTCATTCACATCTATGTCTACTTCTTTACCCAAAGAGTCCGTTGCTTGATAATCTTTCGTCTCGCCTCCACGAAAAGAGACAGTATAAAGGATATTCTGCTCTTTAGGGAGGATGGTGGTGGACCAAATGCATTTGACGCTTCCGTCATCCAAGACATCATAGATGTACGTATGATCTATTGGATCAAAAGCTATCTTCTGAGCATCGGCCACAATCATCGCGGCAACAAAAATAAATAAAATAGGAAAAATAAAAATTTTTTTCATTTACGTGTCTCCTATCTGACCCTCTCTTGTATTCTTTAGCGGCACTGAGTCTTTGGATTATCTTGCAGAATTGAATTGATCTGGCGTGGCCAGTTGTAGAAGCTGGACTAGCTTACGGTAAAGATTTCGATTTTTGGACCTTCATTGTATGGATATGCGGCAGACGTTTCTGGACCTTCATCGTTTGCGTTCATAAAACTGCTACTGGTCGGACATTTATGGCCTGTTGGATATCCGCTGCTGGTTGGACAGCTGTGTCCTGTAGTGCATCCCCTTCCAGTCGGGCAAGTCATACCCGTTGGGCAGCAGGAACCTGTTGGGCAGTAGGATCCGGTGGGGCAGAAGCAGTCCGAAGGACAGTCAGAGCTGGTTACACAATCCCTGCCAGTCGGGCAAGTAGAGCCGGTTATGCAGTCCTTGCCTGTCGGGCAGCAAGATCCGGTTATGCAGTCTTTACCTGTCGGGCAGCAAGATCCGGTTATGCAGTCTTTGCCTGTCGGGCAGCAAGAGCCTGTTGGACAATCGGCGCCAGTTGGACAAGAGGAACCAGTTGGATATTCGCAGGTTGTTATGCATTTATGCCCGGTTGGAGCATTGCAGCTAGTTGGATTCACGTGGCCGGTCGGGGCATTACACGTAGGAACCATAGCCTCTGGATGGCCTCCGGGAGCATTGCACGTAGGAGCAATATGCCCAGTTGGAGCATTGCACGTAGGAGCAATATGCCCAGTTGGAACATTGCACGTAGGAGCAATGTTATCCATGGCATATGCACCAGTTAACGATATTAGAAGTGCAATTATTCCAATTATCGTCAACCTTTTCTTTTTCATTTTTCTTTCCTCCTTTTTTTAAATCATAACTATTAATGCTTATTCTTAATAAATATTGCGGTTATTACTATCATAGCGTCGCACGCTATCGCCGGAAGGTTCTTCAGGATTATTACTACCTCTGATTTGAGACATCATAACCAAAGCAAAGATTCCTTTATTTTTTCAGATAGTTCCTTCATTGAGTTGACTTGTCTTCGTGGACCTCATGGATGGCACGAGGGGAGTCGAATGCATTCGATTGGCTCTACATGAGTGTCATCTTGACAGACTAGGTCTTTCGCCTCTCCTTCTGTTGCTGTTCACAAAGCCATCCACAACTACATGAGTGTCATCTTGACAGACTAGGTCTTTCGCTGCGGTTTTGTTTTCAACAACTCGATATAGGTACGCTACCCGGAATAGGTAGCTATAGCTGTGTTCCCGAATGTTTGGACTTTGTATACTCCTGAGGATTTCGAGTTCATCGACCGAAAATAGGAAGACTATAAAAAAATGAGATATGGATACTATCACGCCACTTTAAATTCACATTTTAGGCAGCCAAAAAAAATTTCTAGCCACTATACGATAGTTCTTTAGCCTTTGTGAATGCTGCATCCGCTTCTGAGTTTCGTCCAAGATCTCTAAGGGCCTGGCCTTTATTGTTCCAGGCATAAGCGTCTATTGGATTTAGTTCTAAGGCTTTTTCAAAAGCTTCTAAGGCTTCATTATATTTTCCCTGGCTACCAAGAGCATTGCCTTTGTTGTACCAGGCTGCAGCGTGTTTCGGATTTAGATCTATGGCTTCATCAAATGCCTTGATAGCCTCTTCATACTTATTTTGGTTCAGGAGAGCGAGACCTCTATTATTCCATGAATCGGCATCTTTTGGATTGATCCCAATAGCCTCATCATATGCTTTGATGGCCTCATCGTATTTGCCCTGATTATAGATGGCATTACCTCTATTTTTCCAGGTTGACGCATCGGACGGATTTAGCTCAAGAGACTTGTCAAAAGCTGTTATGGCTTCCTCATATTTGCCGAGACCTACAAGAGCAACGCCTTTTCCATTCCAAAAATCGGCATCTTGCGGGCTGATCTTGATAGCTTCGTCGCATGCCATGACTGCTTCCTCGTACCTGCCCAAGACTTTGGCTAGAGCAAGGCATTTGTTATTCCAGGCATCTCCATATTCAGGGTTTATCCTGATGGCTTCATCAAAGCACTCGATTGCTTCGTTATATTTTTCTAGGGCAACAAGAGCAATGCCTTTAGCTGACAAAGCTTCTGAAAATTGTTGATCAATCTGAATGGCATTGTCATAAGCAAGAATCGCTTTTTCATAGGATTTATTTTCCAAAAACTCATTCCCTCTATCAAACCACTGTATAGCAGTATTTTCCTGCCCAAAAACTACTACGCTTTGAGAACTCAAAATTATCAAAATAAGAACAAACCAACATTCAATCGGTCTTCTCATATCCTTATATTAGACATTAGCAGAGAAAAAGATTGCGCATCAATATTGAATTTTAAAGAATTGAACCATCTCCAGGAGAGATGATCCCAAAGTCGCCTAGCTATATAATTGAACACATTTGATGGCCATATTTGGGATCACATCTAAACTATATGGCACAGTATCTCCAATTCTATGCTTCGCTTATCTTGGCTTCATTCACAATGATATGGTTTTCCTTGATTAGTTGTTCTTCGTAGACTGGAATTTATCTAGTATCCAATTCGGAAGCTATAACTCGGTTTAGGTCCAGCCTGGAAGCTGTAAGCAGGCTTTGGCCCTGCACTGAAGCTGTAAGTTGGCTTTGGCCCTGAGCTGAAGCTGTAAGTTGGCTTAGTTCCGGTTGTGAAAGAGTATCTCTTCCTTTGCGGAGTGATGATTATCAAAGCAGATTGACAACCAGGAACAGTGATATGTAGCAGATTCGCAACTTTTGATACCATTAAGGTGCCATATTTGACCTGGACGTTCTGTATATACCAATTGCTCTGTTGCGGGTTCACTATGACCTTTTTCGGCATTTTATAAGGATTCGCAACAAGAATATATGCGATTTCATTGTAGAATAAACCGCGGGTCAAGACATCACTATTTGAAGATTGGAGATCATAATCTACTCCACTAAGGCCATCGACTGTTAGTCGGCCATTAACATCAACTTTAACGATTGATGTCTCCCATAGGGAGCAGTACCTTTCCTCTTCTGGATAGTTGTACCCGGTTGAAGTTTTTTCTTCACTGGCCAATGTCTCCACATGGTAGTTATATTCATTTGAAGGTATCTCTTCGTAGGCTAATATTTCCCTTGGATTGTTGTATCCAGTTGAAGTCTTTTCTTCGCTAGCCAAGATATTTCTTGGATAGTTATGTCCCGTCGAAGGTCTTTCTTCACTGGTCAATGTCTCCACGGGGTAGTTATATCCCGTTGAAGGTTTTTCTTTTAGGTCTGATGGGTGGATGATTATTAAACCCGATTCGAAAGCTGGGACACTTATCTGAAGCAGATTCCAGATTTTTTTTACCTCTAAATTGCCATGTTTAACTTGGACGCCCTGCATATTCCAATCGCTTATTTGTGGATTCACGACGACCATTTTCGGCACGTTATAAGGATTTGAAGTTAGTATATAGGCAATGCCATCGTGAAACAAACCGCGAGTCTGAACATCTGAGTTTGATGCTTGCAGGTTATAGTTGATGCCTTCCAGAGATTCGAGGAAATCACCATGACTATCCACTACTTTAATGATTGATGTTTCCCGTAATGAGTTCTCCTCCGCTAAGGGTGCTAATTGAGGATTCAAAACTGCGAGGACAGGAAAAAAAATAATGAAGAGCGCAATGAGGGAGAACATCCAAATATCTTTGAGATTTTTCATAATGTCACCCAAATTTAATTTTACAAGATGCATACTTATCGGAATATTTTGTCGGGTCCCAGTTCAATTGCTTTCTCTTTTATACTAATCTGCACAAAGGTTGATCTGAGCTATAGCCGTGCAAACAGACACTGCCTTTGCCAAGAATACAAACAATACCTTTCCGACTTCCCACATCTTTAATGATGTATTATCTCGCATTATATTTAGTTCTTGCTATTTTTAATTAATAATCTAAAGATATTTTTGTGATGTTGGATAGTCCTTCTAGAGTGGGCGGTAATCGTGCTTTTCCTAAGACCACATCGGAGATAGTTCTGTCGCATCGGATTGTGAAAGCAGAAGAGATTATGTCGGATCAGATTTTACATAAATACAAGTATTGAACCTAAGCTCCCCATGATTTAGGCATACTAAGATAATTTTCGTTATGTATAGGCAAAATCTATAAATATTATGCTGTGCCTAAATACGCATATGAAATCATTTACCCGAATCAAAAATATAAATGGGCAGGAATATCTCTACGAAATCACTCCGTATTATGATAAAGAGAAGAAGCAAACTCGTCAGAAGAGCAAGTACCTCGGCAAGAATGTTAATGGAGTTCCGGTCAAGATCCGCTCCCAAAAC
>DATLBD010000071.1:0-27235 GCA_035527135.1 Methanothrix sp.
TCGCTATTTTCGCATAGGTGTGACAGGAGGTACAATCCTCAGGGATGCCAACCCGCCATCCAGACTGACTGTTTAGCTATCCTGCTTGCCGATTTCTTGATCCCGACTCCAGATTCAATTTCATGATAACCTGGAATTAGGGTCGTGAATAAGTTACGGGTTGGTATTTGGCTCTATCGCAGAAATCAGGATCATTAGATACTGATTTTCTCAAGATAGCACTTGGTGGGGCACGTTCCTGGAATCGCTCTCCATAAACGAGTTCAAAAAACTCCAACCTCTTATTTGATCACTACCGGAATTAGCCACATGAAACAAAAAAGAACCATAAAACAGGAGAAGAGGGCAAAAGACAAGATCTTATCAAGTTTGCAGAAGAGAAGTCAGCACTTAATCGGCATGATGAAATCTTCAATAAAAGCTTAAAGGACGATGCAATCCTGCATCATCTCAGCTTCTCTTCAACCTCAGAGGAGCAGTAGATGATCTGCACCGGCTCTATGATGATATTGGAGGTAGCCACGGCACTTCCGCCTTCCATGGTATTTATGGCGCTGACAGATATGTCATGGACATCTACGCTCAGATAATTTCCAGCTCGATATATATCACTATTATCAAATTCTCGGCCACCAATGTCACCTTCTTGCCACTCCAGATTGGTGACTCCATCAGAGAGTGGTTCAAAGTCATCTGCAAAGCTTTTGATCGGGCTCTTATCTACATTATCATTCCCTTTGCCACTCACGCTTATATCCTGCGAGTTTGCGAGCCCCCCATAGTTTGGGTCCCCATTCTGGGAATCTTTGTAAAGCAATTCTCTCTGTTTTAAGGAATTTATGGCCAATAGATCCCCCACAGTTGCGATTGAATTGGAGCGATCCATCAAGATCTCTTCCTTTTTAGGGGATGTCGATACAGAACCAGAAAGAGCGATGCACACGGGCAGAGTCTTTCGATACCATGGGAGATAGATGATATCCTCGCCTACTTTGAGTATGCCCAAATCGGAGCTCATTTCATGGTGACGAGAGTAAAGAGAATGCTCTTTGAATTTATTGAGCTGTTCCAGGTCATTTGACTGCTGCTCAGCTAATGCCGGAACCGAGAAGATGCAAATAAAAAGAATTCCCACTAACATAAGGCTAGTGGGCTTGGTCGATATCTTCATTTCGGTCCTCTCAGATCAATAGACTGGAATTACTGCTGATTTGCTACGATCTTAACGTTGTTGGTAGCTGAAGCGAATCCGAAAGCCATGGCCTCCCTATTGCCCACCTTGATCTGATCGATATTCACCTTGATGCAAGGGTCCATGCAGCCTGCGTAACTCGTAGTACCATCATCTTCGGTTACGTCGCAGGGTTCACATACACCGGAATCCTGATTCTTCTTGATCTCCAGGTTGTTGGTAGCAGTGGCCAGTGGAGTCTTTTGCCAAAGATTCCCAAATGCCATAGCCTTATCATTGCCTACTTCCAAGGTGTCGATATTGGTATCCTGAGCTTCCGGGAACCTGATAGCAGATCCCTCTGTCTCAAAAATCCCAGTTCCGAGAATATCCACACCGCCGCTTCCAGCCAAGCCATAATTGCTCTGCGCCATGGCAGAAATGGATATCATAGCTATAGCCAATACCATTAGTACTCCTATTTTCTTGATAATCTCACCCCATACATCCTTTAATATAGACGGATGTTTGCATTGATAATATTTATATTTTTTGGTAAGAGATACTAACGAGGGTATGAGCTATGAGACATAAGCCTTCAAATATCACCCATATATCATGGGTCATGCAAAACACTAATAAAAGAGATTCATCCCCATTATCAGTATAATATAAATTTGACAAATATATTTGAGACAATAAGCGAATACAAATATTGAATCTGAAAATGGGAATATTGGTTGAAAGAAATTGAGCCATAAAGGATAAGTTTGAATTTATATATTAATAAAGTACAATTATTTTGAGCATGATACACGCAAGATATTCTCTGAGTTATAGAGATAAACCCTGCTTAGGAGAATATCAGCTTGCGGACCTTCATTGTAGCCAAATCGACAATAGGTACTACCGCAGCCACGGGCTGAATGTTCATCTTCTTCTGAAAATCGGTCTGAGACTGCCAGGTGCCACTATTGATCACAGCCACGCCCTTGTACCTGGCAATCCCCACAGTATGGACGTGTCCGCAATGCAATATGGCCGGTGGCCGAGATATAACATAATGGTCTTCCTGCTCGGGCGCTATGGAGACGCGACTACCGTAAATGGGAGAAAGATGCCGCCTTCTGAGCATCTCGATCATGGCCTTCTCCGGCGCGGCGTAAGAGATACCGGGCAGGCGCAAGACCAGATCGTCTATGCTTCGACCATGGTAGATCAAGACCGATACCCCGCTCAAAGTCACCCAAGCAGGATTACCCACAAAGAGCATGTCTTTGCGGAAATACCTCTGCACATCCTCAGGAAGAGAGGGCTGGGGCTCTGCCTGGCGCACAATATCGTGATTGCCGGGCGCAATGATCACTTTTATGCCCTTTCTTATGCCATTGAGCCACTCTGCCGCGGCTTCGTACTGGGCATATATGTCCATGATGGCCAGGTCGTTCTGTTGTCCGGGATAGATGCCAACCCCGTCCACCAGATCTCCAGCAATCACTATGTACTGCACCTGAGAGGCAAGGCCGGAAGGATCGTCCACCTCGCCATTCAGCCACTGCAAAAATCTCTGCCAGGCATCGGCCATGAAGTATTTGCTTCCCACATGCAGATCGGAGAGGAGCAGAGCACAACCGCTTCCCTTCTCCAGGGGGGCAGTATGGCTCGGCATATCCGGCCAGAGCAAAGACTTGACAAAAAGCCTTCCATTGCCGTCAGAAATACCCGTGACGCCTATGACCTCATCCGTTATGATTAGGCTCGACTGCTCGTAGACCTCAGCATCCTTTTGAATGACGGCAATTATCATGCCGGTGGGATCTTCCAGCTCTATTATGCGATTGCCTTTGGCTGTGGTTCTAACGTCCATGACCATGCCGATGAGAGATACCTCTCGACCTGTTGTGCTCTTGCCCAGGGACTCGATGGGCCGGGAGTTGAGCCTTCGGGTGAGGATCTCCCTGATTTTTGAGTATCTATCGCGAAAATAGTGCACGAAATCGTTGTAATCGCCAACGCATGTAGACCGACCGGTTATGTCGCATTTCAGTTCGACAGACGAATCCTGTAAGCATGGAAAAGATGAGGCGGGCAGGGAAAGCGAGGGTAGCGAAGATGATGAAAGTGGAGAAGGCGATGGGAGAGAAGAGGAATGCGAGGACGGCACATGCTTTGAGATGGAAATGGGCGAGCTTGCACTGCGCGACAAGGAAGGAAAGCCCGTCCGCTCAAGGGAAGCGCTTTTTGCAGCGGCAAAATCAAGATGGCATGATACCATGGAAGTTCCAATTACTACCACGGACTTATCCGTGCTGCTGATGATGCGCCGCAGCAGCTCCTCTTTGCTGCCGGGATAGCGGCAGATGATCTCCAGGGCCTGCGGCTCCACTTGATAGCCCAGCTCGGCAAACCTCTGCACGATCTCTCCTCGGCCGACTGTGGGCTTGGGTCGGATGCGACTGGACGATATCTGTTGCATCGAAAGGAGTATAAGAGCCTACCAACTGATAAATCTGGTTGATGAAGATCGCAGAGTGGTTTGACAATTTGCCTCTTCCGGGCCTGGTCAAGGACATAATTTTCGTGGTTGTGGTAGTGGGTGGCATATCCCTGCTATCTCAACTGATATTGGGCCTCTGGACGCCCATGGTTGCCGTGGAGTCAGGAAGCATGGTGCCTAACCTCAATATTGGAGACATCGTAGTAGTTCAGGGGGCATCGCGCACGGATGTGATTCCCTGGGACGAGGCAGAAAAAACCGGCTATACTGCCTTCAATAATCCGGGGGATGTCATACTCTATAGACCCTATGGCAAGGCGAGTATGAATCTGCTGGACCAGTTCAAAATGCTTCTGGGATTTGCTCCCGGCAAAGAGAAGGCCACGCCCATCATTCACCGCGCCCTGCATTATGTGAAAGAGGGAGAGACCATGTGGGAAGGCGGCCCCGTCGCACCCTTCTCCGGCTATATCACCAAAGGAGACCACAATGAGGTGATCGACCAGATGGCCGGGCAAATCTTCGGCACAGCCAATACATCCTACGTCGAGGCACACCGGGGCGAGATTCTGGATGTAGGCAGTGATGTATACCTGGATAAGAAGACAGGCCTGCTCATTTACAAGACCGAAAACGGTACCTTTGTAGGCGAAGGTATCAGCTTCCTGACACCAGTAAAAGAAGAATGGGTCATTGGAGTGGCAAAGGCCAAGATCCCGCTGGTAGGTTACGTCAGGCTTCTGCCCAACATCATCTTTGATGAGATTAAAAAGATCATAGGCTAGGCCAATTAGAAATTTGGCTATAGAAGAGGCTACTTGGGCTTTTTGGCCTGCATCGCAAAATGATCCTGGTGAAAGGGCAGAAGATCCATGACCTGCATGAGATCCAGCCCTTGCAGATTTTTCGTCTCTGACTGAAGAACTGCCTCAGGGCAAGCGGTGACATCTACAGAGCGCGTCTTGAGCATGAGTATTAGATCGCCGCCGGGCTTCAGGTAGCGAGCACAGTTTCCCGAGGCGATCTCAGCCTGATTTCGCTGAGCTATGTCTTGATAGACCAAGTCTACCGGCTCGACAAGAAAAGCATACTCCTCGGGCTTGGCTGCATCGACGAGAATGGGCACTATGTTTTTGCGCCTCTCGCAAAGCCGCACTAAATCGCGCATAGAGCGAGGCGAGAACTCCACTGCATAGACCATTCCATCGCGAACGATATCGCTGACATGGCTGACTGTAGTGCCCGTGGCCGCCCCCAGGTAGAGGACCTTGGCATCACGAGCCAGCACAGGCCGCGTGCTGCGAGCCTTGAGCAAGAGGGCAGCGAGCTTGGAGCGGAAGGGGTCCCAGAGCCGGTAGCCATCCAGGATGCGTTCCCCATAAACGGGCACCACATCATCTGATCTGGTAGCCAGTCTCTTCTGCCCTTCTACTCCTATGATAAAGACCCCAGGTGAAATCTCCTCAGGAGGCATGAAATTTTGGCCTTTCAGAGTTCTTTGCCCATGGAGGTCGTGGTGAGTTTAACGTGCTTTACGCCCTTAAGGGACATCATCTTCTCGGCGGCCTTTCTCACATCCTGACCCTCGCCCCGCAAGACGATAACCTCCAGGCAGTTGTCGTGGTCCAAATGGACATGCAAGCTGGACTGGATGATGGGTCCCGCGTCATGCTGAATCTCCGTCAGATTTTCCACCAGCCCGCGTTGACCATGAGAGTAAACGAGGGTGATGACGCCCACCCTCTCGCCCTGCACATCGCTCATCCACTCGTAATGGACAATGTAGTTTCTGATGGCATCTCTGATGCCCTCCGAACGCGAGGAGTAGCCGCGATGCAAGATTATCTCGTCAAACCGAGAGAGCAGCTTCTCCGGCAACGAAACGCCGATCCTCATTAATTCTTGTTCCATATATAATCGCGGTCAATATGCCGATGTTATTTAGTAATAAACTTAATGGAGAAAAATGTCAGAGCCGGATGGCAATAGATGCAAGGAACCATAAAGGTTTTCCCTTAGCGCGCCACCAAATGATGATAATATGTCAGACATCGCTATCATCGGCGAGAGAACCTTTCTCTATGAAAAGCTCTTCGGGGATTTAGGCATAAGCTTTCAGTTTCTCTCCCCCGCTATCCTGGGCAGCCCCTTTCTGCCCAAGTTCAAGGCGGTCATGATTCCCACGGGCTTTGCCAATCCCCAGTACTCCAAGAATTTGCCGGCACTGCAGAGGATGAAATCGAATATATCCGACTTTGTGAAGAGAGGCGGAGTGCTGACCGTCTTCGGCCCGATGGTACCCGAACACGATTACGACTGGCTGCCCTTGCCGCTCCGCTATGTCTGCGAGCTTGGCTCCCAGAGCGTTTCTCCCTCCGGAGATGATTGCTCCTGCTTGCTTTGCACCAGTACGCCGGAATGTGACGGCTACCTTATTCCGGGCGAAGGTTTTGAGACCGTCTTGAAGGATGAAAAAGACAGGACTATCCTGGTTAGGGCAAAGTTCGGAGAAGGACTGATCGTGGCCACATCAGTGCACGAATTTCCGGCTGCGGAATATATAAAGTGGGCTTTAAGCCAGGCCAGGCCGGCCAAGCTTTGAGGAGATGAGGGTCCTGCAAGAAGAAATGCCCATGAATGAAGAGATGCCTAAAAAAAAGAAGAGCAAGCTTCGAGCAGAGATTGAAGCCCTTCTGGAGAAGAAGGGGCTGGTGGTAGAAGAGAAGATCTCCGTGATGAATTTAGAGAGCGAAGAAACCTATTACTTTGGCGATTATCATGAAGCCTTGCAGTTCCTGAAAGGGAAGAAGGGACGATGGTACCTCACAACTCCCGGCATAAGATCAACAATCGCCAGAGGAACAAAATAAAAAAAATTGAACCGCTTTCACTATTTAGAGATGGAATTCTATGTGGAACGGTATGTAGAATATCCACACGAAATATAGCCCCATCAGAACAAGTCCAAGCGGTACGCCCAGTTTGGCCCACTCCTTGCTGCCAATGGCTAGCTTGTTGGCAGAGATGATGTTGGGGATGTTTCCAGGGATCAACATGCCACCTGAGATTAGCAGACCCATTAGAACTGCCTGGATCTGAGTTAACTCCATGGAGGGGCTTAACTCCGCTGCGGTGAGAGTAGCATTGTCCAATATGGCAGATATCATGTTGACCCAGAATAGGATTGTTGAGGGAACAGTCAGCAGGAATTTATCTATGACGATCTTCATTCCTCCGCCCAAAAGCAGTAGAGCCATCACAAAGACGTAAACTTTTACTGCTCGGATAACCACATCTCGGATCGTT
Source organism: Methanothrix sp. (assembly GCA_035527135.1). Taxonomy (GTDB): domain Archaea; phylum Halobacteriota; class Methanosarcinia; order Methanotrichales; family Methanotrichaceae; genus Methanothrix. The sequence goes on from DATLBD010000071.1 coordinate 6,975, forward strand.
TCGGTATCTTCAGCTACATAAAGGCACTCTTTTCCTGCTTTCTTGCTGGTGAAAAAGACGCTTAAAAAGCCCATAGCCAAGATGCCGGGTATGATATAAACTGCCAGCCTGTCGAAGAGGAAGAAGAAACCGGCATTGTAAGGCACTCCCTGCAACTTAGTGATGGCAATAGTGGAAAGTGGTTCACCCAGCGGTGTGAGCACTGCACCAAGACCGATAGAGAAGCAGGCAATAATTACGATATTGATCTTTGTCTGGCGATCGACGGGCATGCAGTTGACCAGCTCTACAAGTAGCAGTGCAGAGATAATTGCCGTGATAATGCTTGATGCAAGTCCGAGGACGACGACTATCAAAAATACAATCAACTTAAGAGAGACTTTTTCCAGGATAGCGGCCATGGCACTTTGCGCATAGGACCGGCCATAATGGAAGACGAGACCTGCAAGCAATACAGCCGGGACTATGCCTTTTACAACCGGCTCCATGATAGCTTCCATGATAAGCTTCATATTCCAGCCGACTTCGGCAATTTGTTCGGCGTTGTAACCAATGCTCTCCAAAACCATTTTGCTTTCAAAACCAGCAATAGTTACAGCTAAAACACCCATGACAAACAGAAATACTTCCAGGTTGTGTTCGATCTTCTTGACCATAAAAGGCCCGACCAGGACAACCAAGACAATAGCGAATAACCCCATATCAACTGGCGTTAGCGACACAGTAGCGATACCTCCATAGGATACGTCCAATTTGCCTTCCCTTACCGCGAGAAAGCCTGGTATGCGGATGCTCTTCCAATATTAAATGCTTTTGGTTTTTATTTCGAGGTTTTCTGCTTTTCTAATTCATTAAATCAATTTTATCTCGATTTATTTCAAGCAAATAGAGATCATTATCGATCAAAAAAGAAAAATGCTTTAAAAAAGAGCATATTAAGTCTAAATCTTGAAATATAGATAATATCTGCATTAAAGGACAAAATAATTGATCTAAATGAATTTTGGCCAAAAATACGTTAAAATAGCCATTATAGCAATTTGGAAAATTGGCAATTCAGCCAAAAACACTGAACGAAAAAAAGAAAAATGTTAGCACAACTCACTAAATTCTACTATGATCCACCAAAGGCTTAGAGGTATAAACAAATAATATAATAGAGGCTGTGCATTCACACGCACTAAAATGGAATGAAACACTCATATCAAATAAGCAATATAATAAATTACCAAAAAATGTTTGAACAAAAAATTATAAAAAAATAGATTTAGTACATTGCTATCTTAGATCTTCTCAAGATGAGGACGGGCTTGTTCACAGAGTTGGCCACGTCGTAGGCGGTGCTCCCTATCCTGCCCTTCTTTATGGCTACTGCGCCCTGCGAGCTCATGGCAATAAGAGATACATCCTCCGCTATGGCCACATTTCGGATCTCCTCCACCGGATGCCCGACGACGACCTTTGGGGTGACCTTTATGCCGCTCTTGACAAGCTCCTGAACGATCTCATCGATCTTCTTCTTTGCTTCCTTGACATTGGCATCTATCTCGTCATCGGTCTCACCAGTTGAGACCACATTGAGCAGCACCAGTTCTTCAATGCCTTGAATGCTCTTGAGGAATGACAAGGCCACTTCTGCAGGTTGGGAAAAGTCCGTTGGGAAGAGCACTTTTGCAAAGACCCTGGCGCAATGTATCTCCATGTCTCCGCTTTCAAGGATTTTGTAACGCATGACCAGAAGATGCGTATCCCCAAAGCGCAGAACATTCCTGGAGACACTTCCCAGGAGGACACTTTGTATTCTGCTCTTTCCGCGAGCGCCCATGGCCACAAGAGATACTTTTTCTTCCTCTGCTACCTTTTGAATCGCTCCTGCTACCTCTCCGTCCAAAACGGAGACCGCCCTTACCTTGACATTAATTGCCGGATCGGCTATGACTTTCTTCTCCTCCATAAGGCTTTTCTCAACCTCTTTGAGCTCAGCCACAGGGTCCCAAACTCTGGTAATAGCACTCCTCGATATCACACCTAGAAGGACAACTTCCTTTATGCCTGGGATCTCACCTACGCACTCGATGACCTTGCGCGCATGTTTGGAAAAATCCGTTGGAACTAAAACCTTTTCGAACATATTTCTCCTCCTTGCCTCACGACTACGACTAGTCTGTATTTCTAATTATCTAAGAGATTCTTCAGATATGGATCAAAAAATAGAAGGGCGATTGGGAAAACGCCTATTTAACATCTAAAATCGGCATCCATAGCTCAAGCATCGCAACCATTAATCGGCCAATAGACAGGAGCACGGTTCGCGAAGCATTTCCATAAATTTAGGAGAAATGATCCACAAGGAGCCTATTGGCAGAACGTATTCCCTCAGAAATAGAACTCATATTCATATAATCAGACGAAGGCTGCTCCAAAGGCATCCTCCTCCAGCTCCATCAAGTCTCTCCAGGTCGACTTGCACTGGCAGTCCAGTCTATGAAAAGGCTCCACGTCCTGTGAGAGAGCGTGCGTCCTGATGGCCTCAGCCACAGCATCATCGCACTGGCCGCAGTTATGTGGGCCGCGTCTGGTTCCAGCGCCCACGGGATCACATACTATGGGGCCCGGCACGCTTTTTAGCACCTCCAGGGCCGACCAGAGCCAGGGAGGTCGAAACTCGCCCCGCTTCCACATGCGTTCCACCACAGTGTTGCGCTGCACATTGCAGAGATTGAGAGAAAGAACATCCGAAAATCCGCGCGCCCTTCGGGCAGAGGCTATGGCATCCCTCATAGCCTGGCCCTCAGAAAGCAAGGGTGGCTTTAGCAGAAGATAGGTTTTGACCCGCCCCCCCTGCCTGTGCACGGCCTCAGAGGCAGAGGCAAAGTCCTGGAATGAGAAACCCTTACGAATAACGTTCTCCCGGATGAGGTCGCTCGCAGTCTCTAGACCAATGGCAAATTCGGTGGGGAGACTGGAGAGGCATTTCTCGATCCTCTCTGGCGTCACATACTCGGGACGGGTCTCTATGACCAGTTTCTTTATTCCCAGGGCAGCCAGCCGCTTTAAGATCTCATCTCTGGCCGCGATCGGCATCTCGGCAGGGTCCAGGAAGCTACCACTGGTGTAGATCTTGACCACGGAGACTTCCGGAGAGGATCTTTGCATGGCGTTTTCAAATTGGGCAATCAGATCGTCTGCGCCGGCTGGAGCCCCCTCGCCAGCAAAACCGCACATGGTGCAGCGGTTCCAGCGGCAGCCCACCGTACGCAGAATCGTGGTCAGGGACTCAGCCGGCCGACCGTCCAGAAGGTCCTGCGAACGCCAGACGGTAACGGGCCTTCTCAGATCCAGCTCTCTTTCCACTTTTGTTCTTGCCATTGCCTATATCCAATTGTCCTTTTCATTATCCAATCCATTCGTTCCAATCAACTGCTCTTATCCCAGATACTGCAGGGCGCTGATGCCCGCAGACGCGCCTGTGCCCACGGCAGTGGCCGCCTGTAGCCTTCCCCCTGTCAGGTCCCCGGCAGCGAAGACTCCCGGCATGCTCGTCTCCTGATTGAGCCGGTTGACCTTCACATAGCCGCCGGGCGTCATATCCAGGCCCAGGGCCACTGCCAGCTCGGTGTTGGGATTCACGCCCATCTCCACGAAAACGCCCTCCACCTTTAGAGAACGGGGGGTGTTTCCGACCTTAAACTCCACGCTGGAAACGAACTGATCGCCCTGAATCTCCGTGATCTCCGCACCCAAGGTAGCAGAGTAGTTGGACAGCTCCTTGATGCGATCCAGGTAAACCGGCTCGGCCACCAGCTTCTCATGCGGGGAGAGCAGATGCACCTTGTCAGCGATGTTAGCCAGATAGAGAATGGCCCGGGCAGCGCCGTTGCCGTAGCCCACCACAGCCACGGCCTTGCCCCTGAAGAGTGCACCATCGCAGTGCACGCAATAGGACACACCTCGTGCCGTGAACTCCTTTTCACCAGGCACACCGATTGCGCGGTGGCTGGCGCCCATGGCCAGGATGACGGTTTTTGCCTCGTACTGCCAGTTCTCTGTCTTAAGGCGGAAGAAGTCGCCCAGAGGGACGATCTTCTCCACCTGATCCGTCTGGTTCTCCGCCCCGAACTTCTGGGCCTGGGCCAGCATCCTCTCAGAGAGCTCAATGCCCTGAATGCCATCCGGAAAGCCGGGGTAGTTTTCATAGAGGCCGCCCATGGACTGCTGCGAGCTGTAAATATTGCCTAAGACCAGCGTCTTCTTTCCGCCTCTCGCGCAGTACATGCCCGCGGTCAGCCCTGCCGGGCCTGCTCCTACTATGACTACATCATGCAAGCGAATATCACCATAAAGAAGCTCCCCTTCAAGGTAGATAAAGGGTATGTAGCCTTGGGAGAAAGCCCGAGGCAGGGTTGTTTGCCCGCAATGTTTTTAGACTAGAAGGTGATTGTAGGGGATGCTTCGTGCGATACGATAGCGCCGATAGTGTAGCGGTTATCACTAGGCGTTGCCAACGCCTAAACTCGGGTTCGATTCCCGATCGGCGCATATATTAGCCTGTAAATAATGCCCTTTTGCAAAATGATTTAAGCTCAAAAAATCACTGTCATTTATCAAATTTTTCGGTATCGAAGAGTTCCCTAACCATTTTTTTTATCGCCCTGTAAGCGGAATGTAAGCAAAATTGTAAGCCTGTAAGCCGTGTAATAGGAGAGGCTGCCCATGCTTGTGGCGAAAGTAGCTTATCCCTGCGCAGTCTAAAAAAAGGCCAGTTACGCCTACGACGTGTGCTTTGAGACGCAAAGATAAAGCGACCGGGGTGCTGTAAGTTGTTCCCGGATAGGATGGTGCCCTAAATCGGATGGGCTTACCAAGGGCAAGGAGCCCAAAAATGGAGATCATCACCGAGTGAGCGCGAGACGAAACATCATGGACGCCGGAACAGACCAAGTTCCCACACATGTCGGGGAACTTGATCAACACTCGACATGTAGCAAGAAGGGAAAATACCAATGAACAGAGAACTCATCCAGCAAATGCAGAGTCGATTTGACTCGTTGGCCCAGATTTTGCCGAGCGAAAATGTCGAATTCTGGTTTGCTAGGGACTTGCAGGAACCCTTGGGATATGCCCGCTGGGAAAACTTTCTCACAGCCATCAAGCGGGCCGTAGAGTCCTGTGAAACAACGGGTTACAATGTCTCCGATCATTTTCGTGGCGTCACGAAAATGATATCCCTCGGTAAGGGCGGACAGCGAGAAATCGAAGATTTCATGCTTACTCGCTACGCCTGCTACCTGATCGCCCAGAACGGGGACCCCCGTAAGGAACCTATTGCCTTCTCCCAAAGCTACTTCGCCGTTCAAGCCCACAAACAGGAATTGATAGAAGACAGGATGCGCCTCCAAGCCCGCCTTGAAGCCAGAGATCGGCTGCGGGAATCAGAAAAGACGCTCTCACATAACATCTACGAGCGTGGTGTGGACGACGCGGGGTTCGGACGCATTCGGTCGAAGGGCGATGCAGCCTTGTTCGGGGGATACACCACCCAGGAGATGAAAGACCGCTTCGGAATCACCCGGAGCCGTCCTTTGGCGGACTTTCTTCCCACCTTGACCATTGCCGCAAAGAATTTGGCCACGGAGATGACCAACCATAACGTGCTACAGGACGATTTGAGTGGAGAACCGATAATTACCCACGAACATGTCCAGAACAACAAGAGCGTCCGCGAAATGCTTGGAAAGAGAGGGATCAAGCCGGAAAAACTTCCCCCGGAAGAGGATATCAAGAAACTGGAACGCCGGGTGAAGTCTGATGAGAAACGACTTGAGAAACAATCTGGCAAACTGCCGGGGCCTAGGAAGGATTCCCAAGTGTGAGTAAACAGCAGGGACTGTTTCAATTCGGACTGGTTCCTGGAGCCGGTTTCGGCAATCCCTTTGAAGAGGATCATCCGTTGAATATAGACTAATGGATCTGGAGTGCGGAAATGATGAGTTTTCAACTATGCAGTCCCGCTAGCAGATACCCCAATAACGCGGAAACTATAACAAGTACTAATTTTATGGCATACTGTTTAATATTTCTATTACGCTCTTCATTTTTTTTGCGATTTTCATAATCAACCAGCGACGGCATCATTTCGCTGATCTTTGTAAAATGCTGCTTAGTACCCTCAATTATCTCAACATAGCTTTTGACACTTTCTAAATTCGGATTACCGATATCTTTCTCACTCTTATATCTGGGAATCTTTTGCATCGCATTTTCTATCTCAGGCACGATCTTATTGTAATATTCAGGAAAAACCTCTACGAGGGTCTCTCTGGAGAAATCCTTGACCGTCTCATAGATGCGCTCTTTTTGAAGTAATCGGATAAAATCTAATAAATCAAAAGTTGCTCGATACAAATGCCGGAAAGTGGCATCAAGGTTATCATTGACATATTCTGAATCGCGTTCCCTTAATCCAAATTTTACAGAAAAAACGCGCATAAGGTGGTCGAAGGCATCTTTTATTTCGTTTATGGCAGGAATAAAGGATTCATCTGCCAATTCTTCCGCGTAGATCATTAACCCTTTTTCATAATCATAGAGCTTCGCAATTTTCTCAAGGATATCGGCTTCCTCTTCATCGAAATGATCCATTGAATCTCCGAAAAAACGCAGGCCTTAAGACTATCTCAAGGAAGCCTAAGTTCTAATATTCTTTTCCTATCTTTTTCGAATTCCTCTCGTGTTCGCCCACGTCCAAGTGCGAGTTTTACATTCCCCATGCGATACTTCTGAGCCTGCTGCTTTGTGGATTCCTTATTGAACTTGATTTGCGGAAGATCTATATCCCAAACATCCTTCTTTTTAGCCACGGACACGTCTCCTTTCCATCATCTGAGCTGCTGCACGACAATATCACATGCTAGCATGAAATACAACTTCTAAACGTCGTTTATTAAACTCATATATAACATTTCACTCTATTTTAATAGATATCATAAGTTATATAAAGAGCTATGTTTAATTGTTATTCGATTTGAGAGCACATGTCATAGTAGATCGTCTTATCATCGAGGATCTGCGCATTTTTAGACTTCTAACTATCGTTACATACGGATTAGTCTTCTGTAGCAATGATGTATTGCGCGAATATAATCCATAAATCTCCTTTTAACCTAATCAGCTAAATCCCCAACTGTGGTACGCACGCCAGGTAGGCTCCTTTAGCTCCTTGAGGTTATGTGGTCGTAGACGTCAATGGATTCTTTCCTCCTATCCCCTCGCATGCACAGGAAAAAAGACTATGACTTGCGCTTATCAAGCCATCCATTACTTTGAGCCACCGCCCAAGGATGAAAGAGCATTTGTTGTCGATGAATGGCGTTCTGTTGGTCCTCTTCAATGTGACTTGAGCCTGAACCGATCCTCGATAAAATCCAAATCGGAATCATCCAGCCTGATAAGCTCGTTCGCCTTACTCCCGTCTTCGCCAGAAGAGTGAGTATGGCCTCGTTCCCGATGTCTATTGTACTGCTGACCATTCCGGTCACATCATGGGAATGTAGGAGTTCCCATACTGGGCATGCTGGCGGAGCTGGGGATGCTCATGTCGCTGCCGCTCATACCGCTACGGGAAGATGGAATCGATTCCGGTATCTTGGTGCGTGTTAAATTAGTGGCGTTGCGTACACTAGGCATATCCTTGGGTAGATCCCTGGGAAGATCCTTGGAGATAGATTGCAGCGATATCTCCTGTCTTCCGCCGTTCTTGCGAGAAACTACGAGAGAAGGCAAAGACGTTTTGCCTGAGGAATCGGCAAAGTCCATAGAGACACCATCATCGGGTCGCAAGATCAGATCCAGGCTCTTGAACGTGGATGAGGCCCCGCTCGTCGGATCCAGGGAGGTTAGCAAGAGTTTCAGCGTTCCCGGCTTGAGATTTCCCAGGGTACCCATGCGGAAGGCTCCCAGTGACGGGTTCATGGAGATATTGATTCTGCCTGCCGGGTCGATATTCAGGCCGGTAAGGCTGATTCTTCGATAATCGCTATCTATTGAGATAATAGGAGACAGTTGGCGGTTAGCGCCGATGCTAACATTATATGCCTCATCCTCCAGAGAAAGATCCACCCTCTGCTGCAGGCCCTTCCCCAGGTCAGAGATGGAAGAGGCCAGGGCAAAGCCGGGAGCAAAGATGGCCGTATCTGCCTGATTTTTCCCGCTACCGTTGGCAGTGCTGCTGATTTCTATTGCCAGATGAGAGGCATTTACCAAGGCCAAGGGAAGCAGAATGACTGGCGGATGATCACCCCCAAACTTCAGATTTCTTATCTCTGCTCCAGGAATCTCATTTACGAACTGACCAGATTCCAGGAGGCCTACTCTACGGCCGTTTTCATCTGCGATCAGTGTCCGGGCCTTGCCACTCTGCCAGATCTGGATGCGTTTTGCGCCCTGCAACGTGCCTTTGCTGCCATTTTTCCCTGCCGCATTTACATCCGTAGCAGTGCTTTCAGCTCCACAAAAATCGCACTGCTGTTGTCCCAGCCGTGAGGAGAGGGAGACAATCTCCAGATTCTTGGTGCTGGCGTTGCCGGAATAGAGGCTGTCTGGCTCATTCGGGTTGATCGATGACTGGTAGCGCCAGGTATTGGAAAGCGTATCCACCTCGATGAACCTGCTATCCTTGGGCCAATTATTATCATATACCAGAATGCGAGCCGTACCGTTTCCTCTATCCTCTACAGCAAAAGGCGTGATAGCGTGGCCGCCGCTGCCATCGGGCAGATAGATGCCCATAACCCACCACTCATCAGCGCCCTTCTCTTCATAAAACGCCTGAGCCAATGTGTCCAGCACAGCCTGGGGGGACTCCAGCACCTTCTTCGATCCGCCGGGACTTGTGACCTGGGTGGTCCACCAATAGCCTACCTCGCGCTGTAGCAAGACATTTTCCAGCGAGAGGTCAACAGTGCTATTCCCTCCAAAAAGGTTGGGATTTGTCTGGTTGTAATACATAAGGCTAGATAAAACCGCGATTCCCTCGCAGTGTCCTGATTTCATAGCAGAAATGGCCTGATTCATCCAGCGCTCGGCAGGATATGTGAGTATGCACTTGCCGCCGACCATGCTGGCACAGACTTGATCTCCGAACATGCGCTGCATCTCCTCTGGGGTCAGGTCTACGGTCTCGGGATGCTCCCCATAGTTTTGAAAGCCAAATCCATCGATATCAGGACGAAAACCGCTATCGTTTATTCCCGGTCCATCCAGAGAAATGCTACTGTTATCCACAGCCCCCATTGCACAAAACATAGTCGCATTCAAAGATAATAATATCAACCCTACAAGATATTGCTGCCTCATTGTTCCCCTGCCACATTGAATCAGTAACAGCTTAGCCGTTTTCCCTAGAGACATATACATCTTTTGCCGCATTATTGAGGAGATGCATTAGCTTGGATCGCTGAATCCGAAACTGTTCAAAGCAAACATAAAATTTAAATTTTAAGCCGGATGACATGAGGCAAAAAAGAGTGGGTGTAGAAATGAAGAGCTCCATAACAATGGCATCAATGGTTCTGTTCGTATTCGCAGCTCAATGCTTTGGTTTCGCCTTCGGAACAGAAGAAGCAACGGCAAATGAATCGATTAACGTAACCTCGATAAATGAAACCCTCAAGAATGCAACTCTGACCAATGAGACACTCAGTAATGAGGCACTCAGCAATGAGACGCTTGATAATGAATCTCTAGACCAGAACGACTCGGATCCATTTGCAAACGCAAAGAACCGCCAGCCGACCCGAAGATAGGTATATAAAAATATTTTTACATTTTTAATAAATTGCATATTTATTTTTTGCTTTATCATCTCTTCATGAACCTATCCGATGATTAGCCTGCCTAAAGTCACCAGGAATAGGGCCATCAGCAGCCATCCTATAATGCCTTCCGCAATTCCCAGGTATTTATGGCGACCCCGCAAGGGAAGCCCTTTTGAATTAGCAGTAAATGCGATTACACTGTAGAAGAGAGAAGCTGTGAAGAGCTCTAAACCATGGATATCGTGAAAGCCTTGCACGCCCCTCCCAGCCCAATAGATGACGGAAAAGATGAGTATTATTACTATTCCAGAGAGAAGCGCATAGTGAGGGCGCGCACCATAACCACAGGAGAACCATGCCACCATATCCAGAAGCTTGGAGAAGCCGATTGGTTTGCTAGCTTGATTTAGGTATCTATACTCATAGTAGCAGTCATTGGCATCGTTATTCTGACCAAGATCCTTATAATTCTTGATCAACGAGAGATAGGCAGAAGAATCAAAATTGAGAATATCCTGGATTTGACTCCAGCTCACCATCAGACGGTTGATATCTGCCTTGGCCAGATACAAACGAGAGCTCTCCTGGAATGCCGATCCTTCAAACACCATCCTGGCAATCTTTGTGCTATTCATTTTTAGATCACCCTCAAAGGTGGCATAAGACATATCGGTTGGAGCCAAGAGCTGTGCGTTATCAAAATTGGCATCTCTGCAAAATAAAGTGTCATTGAAGTATGCAGGCCCATCAAACTTGGCATTCAGGAAGTTAGCTGTGTCGTTGAACTGAATTTTGGAGAAGATGGAATCTTCAATAAAGTGAGATCGAGCAAAATTAGCGTTCCCAAGAAACTGAGCATGATAAAAGTCCCCGCCATTTGTGTACTTCGTCGCATGAAAGTCGGCGTTTTTTTGCAGCTTTGCATAGGCGAAGGTACTGTAACAATTGAACTGGCAGCCAGCAAAATCTACATCTCCAAAGAATTGTGCAGATTCAAAATTGGCAAAAGCACCATCAAATTCCGAGAACGGAAACTGAGTATCTCCCTTAAAGGTAGTGTTATAAAAGGTTGTAAATTTATCAAACCGACCATTGGCAAAATCAGCTAGACCACTAAAATGAGCAAAATCGAAGGTTACGCCATCCTGAAAACGGGACATATTGAAGCTTGTTTCTCCCAAGAAACGGGATCCATTGAAATTCGCCTCAACCATGAACTTTGTTCCATTAAAAATGGCATCCCTTTGAAAAGTAGTATTTTCGAAATCCACATTTCCATAAAATGTTACCCCTTTGCAGCTTACATTATCCCTGAATACTGAATTTGTTATCCTTAAGGGATTAGATTGATCTTTATATAGAGACAAATCTCCCGTGATGACAACCCGATCATAGGCGACAAGGCTATTATTTGCATTTGCAATAACTTCCTGGGCAGATATCTCATTTAGCTGAAAGGATTCCGATAAGGGCAAGGCATCATCCGAAACGGCCCCGTTCGCCAATGCCGTTAGAATTATCGCTAGCATCAGGCATATCCTCAGGATCATTCCCTCCCTCAAGCCCAAAGCCGCCTCAAGGTATCTAAATGTTTCTATATTTTATAATTTTATGGTTTTTTAGTCCAGCTAAATCTAGCTTCAGCCACCTTTCCTTCAGGAACTACCTCATCTCACCGCCTCATTATCGTTTCCGGCCAAATACAAGTCCCGGCCAGGCCCTTGAGCGCCTCTTCCAGACACTCTGCATTTGTGATCAATGCCGGGCGACCTGTCTCCTCAGCATAGGCTGCTGCCGCCTCCACCTTCGGCCCCATGGACCCTGCCGCAAACTCTCCTGCTGCCAGATGCTCCCTGGCCTGCGCCAGACTCATCCTGGCAATGCGCCTCTCGGATAAAGTGGCAAAACCGGTTGAGACATGGGGGACATCGGTCAGGATCACAAATCTCTCGGCGTCAAGCAAAATGGCCAGCAGAGATGCAGTCAGATCCTTATCTATCACCGCCTCCACTCCCTGCAAAAAATTCTCCTTCGTCCTCACCACGGGTATGCCGCCGCCGCCTCCGGCTATCACCAGGTGCCCGTGGCCTACTGCATCAGCGATGGTATGCAGCTCGACTATGGCCTGAGGCCGTGGAGAGGCCACGACTCTGCGCCAGCCTCTTCCCGGAGCCTCTGCCATCCGCCATCCCTGCCTTCCTCTCAATTCTCTGGCTTCATTGGCAGAGTAAAAAGGGCCCACCGGCTTGGAAGGATTGGCAAAGCCGGGGTCCCCGGCATCCACAAGCACCTGGGTCAGAACGGCAGCGATCTCCCTTTCTGCAATTCTATTTCGCAAAGCCCGGCAAAGAAGATAGCCTATGCTTCCTTGTGTCTCAGCCACCAGCACGTCCAGGCTCTCGGGCGGCAACCGCTGCTTCGTGGCCTCAATTCTGAGCAGGATCATGCCCACCTGGGGGCCGTTGCCGTGCACCAGAACCATTCCCTCTCTAGCAGGCAAGAGCCGGCTCACTGCCTGGGCAAAAGACAGAGCGACTTCGTCCTGAAATGCCGGATGGCTGGGATCAGTCAGAAGGGCATTGCCGCCAAAAGCCAAAACCGTCGGTCCGGACAAAACTCACACCTCCGGCATGCCTTCCCGGCTCGACTTGAGCTTGCCCAATTCTTTGGCTGCGCCTTTGTTTTCGACCAGACCGGAAATAAACCGGGAGATCTCATCTTGCAAGAGCGGCCGGCCCATATCCACCAGCTCATAAGACACCACTGTGGAGGGCTTATTGATTTTTATCAGACGGCGCAGGTCTACCGGCGTGCCGATGACCACGGAGTCGCAATCGGCATTGTTTATGGTCTCTTCCAACTCTTGCACCTGGCGAGGGTAGTAACCCATTGCCGGCAGAACTTTGCCGATGTGCTTGTAACTGGAGAAGACGTCCTTAATGGAACCGATGGCAAAAGGCCTAGGGTCAACGATCTCTGCCGCACCGTATTTTTCCGCGGCCACCATTCCCGCACCCCAGGGCATTCCTCCATGGGTAATAGTCGGACCATCCTCAATGACCAGCACCCTCTTGGATCTGATGACCTTGGGATTCTCAGCCTTGACCTCTGAACCGGCCACAACTACAGATGCCTTTGGATTCAACCGGGCTGCGTTTGCCACAATCGATCGCACAGCCTCTTTAGGCGCCGAGTTGGCCTTATTGATAAGAATAATATCTGCAGCTCGAAAGTTCGTCTCTCCTGGATAGTAGTGGATCTCATGCCCGGGACGCAGAGCGTCAGCTACCACAATCCATAGATCGGGCGAAAAGAATGGAGTGTCGTTGTTGCCCCCATCCCAAACGATAACGTCAGCCTCTTTCTCCGCTTGCTTGAGTATTGCTTCATAGTCCACACCAGCATAGACCACAGTTCCTCTCTTGACATGGGCCTCGTATTCCTCTCTCTCTTCAATGGTAAGCTCTGCCTGGTCAAGATCCTGCATGGAAAGAAATCTCTGCACTGCCTCTTTCGCCAGGTCTCCATAGGGCATGGGATGCCTTACCACAACCGCTTTTTGGCCAGCCCTCCGGATTTGATCTACAATGTATCTGACAACCTGGCTCTTTCCCGCACCCGTCCTCACTGCACAAACGGCGATAACCGGCTTTCTGGACGGAAGCATGGTATGCAGTCCGCCCAGAAAGGCGAAGTCTGCACCAACAGTTAAGACGCGACTGGCCAGCTCCATTACACTCTCGTGGCTCAGATCGCTGTAGGCTAAAATACACCTATCTATACAGTGATCTTTGATTAACTCCTCCAACACCTCCTCTGACCAGATGGGCAGGCCATCTGGATAGAGCCGACCGGAAAGCTGCGTGGGATAGAGCCGAAAGGCAATCTCAGGGATCTGGGCGGCAGTAAATCCTATGACCTCATATCGAGACTTGTCCCGGAAGAAGACGTTAAAATTATGAAAATCTCTCCCGGCTGCACCCAGGATCAAAATCCTCTCTCTGTCCTTACTCTCGCCATCCATAGATATTCATCTCTCGATAATCTTCTACAACACTCATGAAAAAGCTCAAGAACGCTTTTTGACTCTGAGGGAGCAGAGTTCCTTGCTCTGTCAAGTCCAACTGACTGGAAAGATGCAAAAGATCATGCTCTCCATGGTAGACAACCTCAGTTAGTACTATTCATCAGACGAATGTGAAGCAGGTAGACAAGAGTAAAGATGCTAAAGAGCTGCATTACGACCATCATCCGAGACCTTATTTTTTATGGGCTCTTTCTTGATCCACCTACCATGAATTAATTCGGGCTAACCTAGTGCAGATCAATATCCTAGTACTGGCTGCATGTAGCTATGCATGAGTGCGATGTTTCTCCCATAGTGATGATTCTAGCTGCATGAGGGATTTTAAAGTCAGAGACCCAGTCGAGCTTGCTGAGGCACATTAACGTTGCCCAATGCTTTCAGCCGGTAGTCCTGCTGGAGCGCAGCCTTTAGCTTACCGGAATAAACGCTGAGCGTGATCTCTTTGGTCCGGCCATATCGACCTTTGCTGATCACAATCGTATGCAAGATGCCCAGCATATCCAGCTCTGCTATAAGATCCGTTATCCTGCGATGGGTTAAATAGTCGGTCTCAACCAGAGGGCAGAGCTGTTTATACATGTTGTAAACGACACTGGTGGTGATATTTCTTGTCCCCTGTTCCTCTAATAGAACAATGCTGTAGAGCACCAATTTGGACTGCGTGGGCAAAGTCTTGATGACCTCTTCTACCCTATCCTGCTCTATCTTTTCTCGAGCAGAGCGTACATGATCCTCGCTTACGGTAGTGGAGCGGGCTCTCTCAGCTAATTCTCCGGATATGCGTAAGAGATCCAGAGCTTTGCGAGCGTCTCCATGCTCTTGGGCTGCAAAAGCAGCACATAGGGGTATGACGCTTTCTTGAAGAACACCTGGACTGAAGGACATCTTGGCTCTCTGTTCCAGGATATCTTTAATTTGTTCGGCGTCGTAGGGCGGAAAGATAATCTCATCCTCGCCAAGGGAGCTTTTTACCCTTGGATCCAAAAACTCTGTGAACTTGAGGTCGTTGGATATACCGATTATGCTGACTCTGGAGCGGAGCAGATCGGAATTGATGCGAGAAAGGTTGTAGAGAACATCATCTCCTTTTTTCACTAGTTTGTCTACTTCATCTAGCATTATCACGACAACTTTTTTCTCTTCATCCAGAGCGTTCCGAAACTCTGCATAGACCTGATCCGTGGGCCAGCCAGTCATGGGGATATCTTTGTCAAAGTGCCTCGCCAGGTGGGCCAGAATTCTATATTGAGTGTCTACTACCTCGCAGTTGATGTAGATCACAGCACACTTTATGTCTCCAAAACTTGCTTCCTCCAGCTCTTTCCCCACATACTTAGCAACCGCAGTCTTACCAGTGCCAGTTTTTCCATAGATAAGAACATTGGAGGGGATTTCTCCTCTTAATGCAGGAACTAAAACTGATGCCAGGCCGTTGATCTGTTCCTCTCTATGAGGCAGCTCGCTTGGTGTATAGGTAGGGCGCAGGACATCTCTAGACTGAAAGATGCCTCCTTGCGCTAATAAATCAGCAAATAACCCTTTAGAAATAGATACCAAGATGATTCCCCTCGAACAATTTTCCATGGCATTGGGGGATATTAAGAGTTATGGTAAACTCCCCTTTATTTCCAGTGGAGCGCTTGGCCCCTACCCCATGATTTCCGATGGAAGGCAAATAAAAAGAACGAGGTTTCCAATGATAGATAATGAAATAAAAAGACCTTGTTGTAGTTCTTTATTTTTTTTTGTATATAAACTTTGCCGTAACAAAAGCGATCTTTTCTGTCATCATTATTACTTATAATACGGTGTTTTTCGTTTCAGCAAGGACGTATAGTTCAGCTGGACGTTTCAATTAGGCTAAGGTTATTGCAGAGAAATGATAGCTGCACTTCGCGAGAAGGGCCAAAATTCAGGCAAAACTATCGATAAATTACTATAAAAAAAGATGTTCTTCACTGTTTTCGAGTAGAGGCAATAAGCTAAGCTGCTTGTAACTGCACGTGTAAGCCAAGCACGTATGAAATCAGAAATCAGAGATCATCTCTCTAGACACGTCAAGAGAAATCAGGTGTTTAAGATCGATTCGCACAAATCATCAGTCGAGAATTAGGTTAGCGCTAAATCAGTTCGCTAGGGTCGATTAGCAGGGGTCAACCTACATGGATCGGTTTCGCGTAGACCGGCTAGAAAGAATCGCTTAGCAGAAATCAGTTAGCATAGGGGAACTTATAAAATCGTTTTGCAGGAAATGGTCCACGTAGGCTGATTATTAGTCGACTAGCAAGTCGGCGGACAGAGAGACTGGGCTTCCAGTGGAAATCATACGGTCCCTCTTGATCCTTGCTTTTTCTTGCCTTGCTTTTTATCTCAGGAAATCTAGCGGAAAGTACCCGCATAGCATAATGTGTGTACCTGGATTCTTGTCTGCATATCTTTTCTCCTTAAGCTAAAGACCACGTATAGCCAAGTTATGGAGACAGAGGATTCAAGCTACAGGTATGGTTTCAAGCTGGCTTGCAACATTCCAGACCAAAGTTCTGGTGTGAAGAGGAATATTGGGGTCATTGCTGATCTCGTCAAGTATCGAGATGGCAGATGCAGCCTTGATTGCTTCGCTTACGCTCTCGTCCATGAGGATGGATTTGACGCTCTCTGCGGAGCGTCTGATGTTCCTCGGGACGGCATCATCGCTCATAATACGTTCAAGTACCTCAACGCATTGCTTAAGGACATTTTCAGCTGTCATAGAATCACCACTCATGTTTCTGGGAAAAAGGTTAATGCGATATTCGTTTAATCAGTTAAGCAGTGATGGTATGGTCGTTGTATTTAAACGTATGTAGCATGTAGGTGATGGAACATGGATGAGGATGAAGTTCTTAGCAAGATAACCAGGCTTCTGGAACAGGGCTGCACTATGTTAGCTACACATCATGACTGCGGCGCACCTCTCTTTCGGTGCCAGGGCGAGGTCGTATGCCCTGTCTGCTCATTTGCCGATAAGTCTTCTTCGCCGGAAGGAGCGCAGCCTTCTGTTTTATCTGGAGCAGAAGAGGGCGAAAAATCAGATCTTGATCGCGCACATTTACGGGAGAGAAAGGAAATAAGCGGCCTTTCAGCTTGTACAAGGGAAAAGCAAGCTCATAGGAGTGAGCAAAATGATGAGGAATTGATGGCCGCAATAGGTAATCTTCGCGCATCTCTTCTGCACAGGCTGCGAGAGCTCACTGCATCCTTGGAAGATGAGCATGATCTGGATAAGATGAAAAAGCAGCTAGATTGCCTGGAAGGATTGCTGCGGGTGTTCCGATCCTTGCAGGAGTGATATCTCATCTCTTCGTTTTATAATAATTCAGCTGTCTGGATTTCCAGATCTCCACTGGAAATAAAGGGGTTGGTCAATTGAGTATAAGAATTTTTAGTAAGTGTGGTATAACTCCAATTTTATTTCCTCTTATCCTGGCATTACTCTGCATGACGGGCTGCCTGGAGAAGGCTTCTGATCTCTCTTCGGTGTCTTCTTTGCAGCTGGAAGATCAAGCAGCGAATCCACGTTTGCAGATGGATTTTGATGCTGAATTGAGAAGCGATCTTTTCAGTGTGCGAGGCGATCTAATGCTCCCTGGCAATAGCACGCTTGCTTATCTCTTACTCAATGCCACCCTCTGGCAGGGAAAGAAAGAGCAATCTAGCACCAAATACTTGCTGATGCAGATCGAGCCGAACCGGGATTACAGCTTTGAGATCTCCAAGAATGTGAAAATTCCGGCAGGAGAATATAACTGTACTTTAGAGGCAAAAGGTTCCCAGGGCGTTTTGGCTGAGGAAAGCAGGAGATGCAGCCTGGCAGAATCTTGGCGGCAGCCAGCATCTGAGCAAATATCCTGGCCAGAGAAGCTGGAGGAAAAGGTCTCCTGGAAAGATGTGGTGCAGGTGTGGCCTAAAGAAGAGAGGGTACCGCAAAAAGAGGTGCATTCTGCCCCGGAAGAGTTCGGAGATAGAGCATCATTGGTTGAAGAGACCTCAAAAGAGGATCTGCAACCGGCAAAGGTGGAGCATGAGGCTATAGCGAAAGAAGCTGTTGTTGATGAGGTTATGCAGGATAAGGCCGTGATAAGAGGTGAACCGGATGAGTCCAGTGCTCTTTCCGAGAGTGCGGCTGAAAAAGAGGACGCTGCTGCGATGGCCAGCGAGGATAGAGGATTTGCCAGTGCGGCCCCTTATTTGCAGACGTCTTCGAATTTGACCGAGGAGGCCAAAGACAAGTTCGTGGGCAGCATTACCTCGAAAAAATATCACTTTCTGGACTGTCGCTATGCTCTCAAGATAAAGCCGGAGAACCGCATCTACTTCCAGAGCATGGAGGACGCTAAGAGTCAGGGTTATGTTCCCTGCAAGAGCTGCAATCCATAGCTGCAATCACGGGTTGCATTCCCATGCCTAAGGCTGCAGTCCAGGGTTTCAATCCTTTGAAGCCTTGCCCAGCCCTGCGGTTTTCCTGAACTAAAAATCGGCTGTGCTAGAATTCTCCTATGAAAACGCAGGATAAGCCGGGAGCCTGGGGCGGGCAGGTCGTATTGGATCGGTCGATCTTCTCCTCCGGATAGCCGAGGTCGGTGAGAGTGGCCACCTCTCTATGCAAGCCTTGGGATTCCAGATATTGGCAGAGGCTCTGCAGATCAGTGCTGTCATCCGTAAGCAGGAAGACGCATTTTCCTCGGCGCAGTTCAAAGGCTATGGCCTCAGGGTCCAGGCTCCGGCCGTGCACAGTGATGGGAACCACTTTGAGCTGACTGATTTTTAAGCGGGCACAGGCCACTTGCAGGCTGGATATTCCAGGAATTACCCTGCCCTTGAGATATCCCAGGCCGGAGAGCATGGGGTCGCCCGTGCTTAAAACCACCGCGTCTTCCGGAAGATCGTGTAGTTTCTTGTAGTCCTCAATGACTCTGACTGTGCAGCTCGGATCGATGTGTTTTTTGACCAGATCGATGGATCTCTCTGATCCGTAGATGAGCCTGGCCTGGGCTACGGCCTGTGCAGCCTGTGCTGTCAGCATCTGCGGGCCGGCGCCCACTCCTACTATGATCATGATATTGCCTGCCTAATGCTTGCCTGCATCATATTTGATTAATTCTTTGTTATCTTAATTTGCCTGGTTTGCTTGATTCTTCATGTGGCGGCTGCAATTCACTTAATTTGCTATCCAATTAATTATAACTCGCATAATTCTAATTCGCCTTTATGGCACGTCAGCAAGGATGTTGCCATCTTTATGCAGCAGAACGATGCGAGTATCAGGCAGCTTCTTTTTGGCCATATGCAAAGCTTTAGCGATGTTCCTGTGCTGCGGCTCTATTTCTACCATCTCGGCAACAGTGCCATAATTTGTTTCATCCAGGATCTGGGGCCAGGCCCACTTGAGAATCAGGGCAGGCAGTCCGCAGAGTATGCTCTCCTGGTCTTTCTCGAATGCCAGCCGGTCGAGCTGGCTTCCCATAAGCACTGCTTTATAATCGGGAAAGAGAACGCGGCTGAATTTAAGGCCCGTTCTGCCTGTGGTGACGAGCACCTTCTTGTCCTCTTTTAGCTCCAGAGCTCTATCACCGATGAAATGGTCGTTCCATGGCTCCACAAAGCCCGTCGAGCCCAGGATAGAGATACCTTTCAATATTCCCAGGCGGGGGTTGAGGGTCTCACTAGCCAGCT
This sequence comes from Methanothrix sp., assembly GCA_035527135.1. Taxonomy (GTDB): domain Archaea; phylum Halobacteriota; class Methanosarcinia; order Methanotrichales; family Methanotrichaceae; genus Methanothrix. The sequence continues at coordinate 26,589 of DATLBD010000071.1, forward strand.
CTTCGCCCCTGGGAATGGACAGCTCCACCTCTGCCCCTGCCAGGCCCGTCTCCTGCAGAGCTTGCTTTATGGCTTTCATGATCTGCTTGCGGGCGGACGGGCTAATGGCTGGCCTTCCCACCTCATCGCACAGCCCTCTGGCTAAAATCCTGCCCACTCCTTTTCCTGCAATAAGAGTTGTCTCCTCTGACAGCCTGGCCTGGGCCGCAATCTCCAGGCCGGCAGTGACATCGAATTGATGCTCCCCGCCATCCTTGACGGCTATGCAAAAACCATCCCTGGCCACGACAAGCAGGGAGACGGGGATGCCGGCCGGGGTTGCTACATCCAGGTTATGGACCGGTCTTTTCAGGGAGAGGACGGCTCCCTTACAGGCCGCGGATGCGGTCGTTCCTGTAGTAAAGCCGCGCCTGCAGAGGAGGCCGCTGGAGAGAATGACCCATCTACCGCTTTGGATCTTTTGCAGAGCCTGAGGATCGGGGCAGAGCTGGATCCAGGAGAAGGGGATGGCAAAGCCTGTGACAGGATCAATGACTGGATCAGTGTATGGTTCGGGCATGGGCATTTATGATCTCGTTTATGGCCGCGACGGCGATGGGAGTCCCTCCGCGCGTGCCTGCCGTGGATATGGACGGCACATCTATCTC
>DATLBD010000072.1:0-9955 GCA_035527135.1 Methanothrix sp.
GCTCTTGAGGTTGCTTGATTGTTTCTCCCTCGTGCATACTCCTAATGAATACGTATTACCATCATATTATTTAATTTTCCTGGTCTAAAAACATTTTGTGGTAAATTTAGGAACGATTGATCGGGAGCTAAACACGTACCAAATCTTGAATTCGAGCTCGAACATTCCTATTTGACTTTAATTGCTCGAAGGCGATTTGAAAGGATAAATCAGCTACAAGGTCCTCATAAGGGATACCTTGAGATTGCTTCTTCTCTTGCCTAAGCGACCATGAACTATTTTTCGATTTCATATAGGCATCGAGATAGACATCTGCACCATTTTTTCGGAGGCAGCCTGCTACAATCAGCCCAGGATCGGTGCCAGGGCATATCTGTTTAAGCAATAATATAATATTACCTATGGGAAGGGATGTTGAACCAAATCCGAATGTGCCAAGAGTCTCTATGTTTTTTGTAAGGCTTTCACCTTCTGGATTGATTTGTGGATTAATTTGTGGCAACGCAAATTTTTCGCGGATCTCTTCATTTGGCTGAATTTCAGCTAAATTTATTTCACCTAGTCGCCACATTGACTTAGAGTACTGGCCATCCACATGAATTCGGTTAATTCTCTTGAGTTCTGTGATAAGCATTTCAGAAATTACCTTACCGTTAAGCTTTTCGTTACGCGGATCGACCTCAAAGGGAAGAATTACTATCCCATTTTCTGCCCTAAAGATGCCCATCAGTAGGATGCCGAGGAGAAGGAAAGCGAAAACTCCTGCCATATAGAGAAGAAAATCTAGTGAAATATTATAGTTGAATAAAGGAATAGGTAAATAATTCTTGGCATTAAAATAGTAGATGTTCAATTCAGTCAATAGATTGGCGATGGCAATTACAATAAATGCGCCAATATATAGAATGATCAGCAGCACTAATGTTCTTATAAAAACGAAGGATATCAATACCATTAATTCTATAAAAATAGAAGCTATAAATGATTTCAGCACCTTATACAGATACTCTAGAGTAAAAAGCAATTTATACACAAAATCAATAAATCTCTGCGATTTCCTGACCGTTTCCATGCTGTTTTGCCTAAGATATATAATGTAGTTTTAATATATCACTCTTTCGACAGTACACTTTTCTACAGCAAGATGGTTACGCCAAAATCATCAAAATAAATGCTATCGACCATTTGTATCATTTTCTAGGACTATATTATAAACTTCCACGATGGAAGGGCAACTTTACTCTGCATAAATCGAGAATCATATTGGTAAAATATGAGCAAAGAGCAAACTATTCAATAATCTCAAGTATACTCTCTATCGACGTAATCCTTATATCGATACATCCGTTTCAAATACGCAGATTTCGTATTGGTGTTCCCATGTTTCTCGATTTTATGAGCGAGGTCGAGGGCCTTCTGCATGCCGCCCTCGAGCGCTGCGGCTACAAGCTAGAGGAAGGAGTAAACAATCTTGGGCTGGACGTGAGCCCTCATGCCGATTTGGCCTCGTCCGTGGCCTTCCGGCTGGCTCCGGTCTTAAAGAAGAGCCCGATGGCCATTGCCAAAGATATCCACCAGGCCCTTTCTCAGGATTACAATTACGTCGATAGAGTGGAGCTTTCCGGCCCCTATCTCAACTTCTTCATGGACCAAAAGTTTCTGAATTTTGTCCTGGACCAGGCCCTTGCCGACAATGCCTGGACAGGCAAGATGAAAGAGAAGGTCATTGTGGAGCACACCTCCGCCAATCCCGACGGGCCGCTGCACGTGGGCCACATCAGAAACTCGGTAATCGGCGACACTCTGGTGCGAATCTTGCGCAGGGCAGGCTGCACCGTGGACGCACAGTACTACGTCAACGACATGGGCCGCCAGGAGGCCATGGTGGTAGTGGGCTGCGATCACTTCGAGCTAGATGGCAGCAAGGCCGACCATGCCGTAGCCAAGGTCTACATCGCCGCAAACAAGCTCATGGAAACAAATCCAGAGATCAGAGATGAGGCCGATCAGGTTATCCAGCGCTACGAGGCAGGCGAAGAGGAAACCGTGGCCAAGATCCAGAGTGCTGTCAAGTACGCCATCGGCGGCATCGAAGAGACGCTGCACAGGATGAACATCCGCCACGACAGCTACCACTGGGAGTCGGAGTTTGTGAGGAAGGGCGATGTGGCCGAGATCGTGGGCCTCTTAGAGAAGACGGGGCTCACAGAGTGGGAGGATGGCGCTTTTAAGCTCGACCTGAACCAGTACGGCTTTGAGAAGAAGATGGTCTTAAAGAGAGCCAACGGAACCTCGCTTTACAGCACCCGCGACCTGGCCTACCACCGCTGGAAGGCCGAAAACTCAGACCGTTCTGTGGATATCCTGGGCGCAGACCACAAGCTCGTCTCCGGACAGCTGCGCACAGCGCTGCGCCTTTTGGGCATCAACGAGCCCGAGGTGGTCATTTTCGAGTTCGTCTCGCTTCCCACCGGCTCCATGAGCACCAGGAAAGGCAAGTTCATCTCTGCCGATGAGCTGCTCGATGAGGTGGAAAGCCGGGCCTATGAGGAGGTAAAGGTGCGCCGCCCGGAGGAGAGCGAGGCCTTCCTCAAAGAGGTGGCATCCCAGGTAGCGGCAGGTGCCGTGCGCTACGACGTGGTTAAGGTCTCTCCCGACAAAGCCACCACCTTCGACTGGAAGCAGGCCCTGGACTTTGAGAAGCTCTCTGCGCCCTTCATCCAGTACTCACACGCCCGCGCCTGCAGCATCCTGCGTAGAGGCGAGGTGGAAGGAGAAGCAGAGCAGGAGCTTGCCGTCCAGGCCGAGCTGCTCACAGGAGAAAATGAGATAGCGCTCATCAAGAAGATCGCCCAGTTCGATCTGGTCATCGACAAAGCAGCCCGGGAACTCAAGCCCCATCACCTGGCCATATATGCCCGCGAGCTGGCAGAGAGCTTCAATCTCTTCTACCGCTACAGCCCGGTGCTGGATGCCGAGCCGATGCTGCGCCGGGCAAGAATGGCGCTGGCAAAAGCAGCCAGAAATGCCCTGCGGACAACGTTAGACACTCTGGGCATACCAGCTTTAGAGACGATGTAAATGCGTTTCAACCATTATTTTTTTGCTGCAGCTTTCGCACCGGCAATTATGGCACTTATTATGCTATTGACTCAGTCTGCCTGTGCAATGCCGACGGGAGGCCAGAGCTGGACCGAAGAGCCTTGGATAAGCACCATGCAAGAGCCCCAGGAAAAAAAAGTGACAACTCTCTCAGATCCCATAGCCTTCAACCTGAGCGGCAATGAGCCGAACGTCATTCGCCTGGGAAAAACTCAATTAAGCTACACAGATTACATTTCCGGCCCCGCCTCCCGCCCCCTTTACAGCGAGCTATGGATCCAAAAGGCAGCGGTTTGGAGCCGGTATGACCAGGTCACAGCCGGTGAAGTTGTAGACCTGATCGTGCACACTCCCCAAGACGGTAGTAGCGACGTCTATCTCATTTCCTATGCCAATAGCACGACTACGCACTGGAATTTCAAATTCCTGGCCGGCTACCATCGGCTTAAGCTGAGGCCGGAGGAGACCGGCAGGCTCTTCATGCTGCTGGCCCAGGCAAGCGAGCCCGGCAACGCCCTCATCCTGGATGTCCTGCCCCGGCAAACCGAGCAGTCAATCTCTTCTCTGAATGTGAATGAGGTCTTGATTGGAGAAGCTCTGATAACAATAAAATCCCAGAGAATCAGAGGCTATGACGTCTATGTGGATGGCGTCTTTTTCAGCAGCGATATGAGCGATGGGTCTTTGGATGGAATAGCAAGCTTCACAATAGGCGGAGACAAGACCCACACCATTACCATCTCGCAGAGGGACGGCCAGGGAAGCATCATCAACAAGAGCGAGCACACTAAGAGCTTCAAGAGAGATCTCGCTTACACCTTGCTGATCAATTAATAACAAAGGCGTCGGAATTTTTAATCTTTTTTCTAAAAATAATAACAAATAGACGTCATATTTTAACGCCCTTCGCCTCATGCCTCTACAGGTCTTCGTACAGGTCAAGGAACTAATTGCACTGGAACATTCGAGTTGCGAATGACTTTCTCTGCGACACTTCCCACGAGAAACTTTGGCATCCCAGTAAGGCCCATTCTGCCAATGACGATTAGGTTCATATTGCCGCCAAGCTTTAAAATCTCCTCTGCAGGATGACCTTCAACGATCTTTTTCTCAAAAGGAACGGAAGCTAATTTAGCCACCTCCTCTGCCAGACGTATAGCTGCTTCACCCTCTCTCATTACCTCTTTCTTGATGCCTACCATTACCTCATCTGCTATATTATGGCTGACTTCGCCCATGAAATACCTGCGCGGATCTGCAACGAATAACGCTGTGACTTTTCCGCCAAAGGTTTTGGCGATCTCGATGCCAGCTTTTACAGCTCTCTTGCTATTTTCTGATCCGTCTGTGGCAATCAAAATCTTTTCGAACAAAATAATCCCCCTTATATGTTAACGTTTATTACTTAAGAATATTCCTCAAGGATATTCTGTGCTATGCATTAAGAATTGGCTTTTATTTATCCTCAGGCCAAACCACTTCAGGGATACACAATATCCATTCGGCAATTGGCGGATGTGATGCACCATCCTTAAAAAATAATTTTAACTGATGAGAAGATACAAATACCATTAAAACCGAAGTGAGAACCTCAAAACGGGAGTTGAGAACATGTTTGAAAAATTAGATGAAAGTTCAGGAAATGTGATTGGATTCAAAGCTATTGGGACGATTACTGCATCGGATTATCAAAAATTATTACCCGAGGTCAGAGCATTGGTAGAAAAGGAAGGCAACATTCGTATGCTGTATGATCTCAGCGATTTCAAGTGGGAAAAATTAGAGGCCTGGCTGCCGGATCTGAAATTTGCAATGGAATTTCACAATGAAATTAAAAAAATGGCTATTGTAGGAGATAAGAGCTGGGAGAAATGGATGTCACATCTGGCCAAGCCTTTTTACGCTCGCGACGCCAAATTTTTCCATTCTGCAGATATTGCTAAGGCCTGGGCCTGGCTGCGAGAATGATTTAAGCGAGCAACGTTGTAAGATAATCCGAAAGCAAGGAGCTGTAGGCGTCTCCTTTAAGAAAAGCATGGGCCTTTCCGCCGCAAAAGCAGCCGAAAAGGCCCAGCTATCGTCTTTTGTCCTGCAGATTAAGCAAACTTACCGGACGTTGGACCTGCCTTTGCTTGCCATCATGAAGGCAAAGTCTGCCCTGGTATCTGTCTTCTTTCCGTCAGGAAGGCGTCCATAGGTAAAGTCGCTATGGGAGTTGTCGCTCTGCTGGGATGTCTTGTCTACCTCAACATCCGAAGCATCATAGAGGAAGACGGTTCCGTTGCCGGTCGTGACCCAGCTCTCCTGGCCGTCTACCGCCAAAAATCCCTTGGGCTCGATGCTGCCCTTAAGGGGGATGGGACCCTCCCAGGGTTTATCGACGATATTGATCATCCAGCCGGTTAGATCCACAGCTACGTCCCCTGTATTGTAAAGCTCTACCCACACCGTGCCGTTGTCGGGCGGGCTGAGCTCGAACTCATTGATAACCACGTCGCACATGCAAAGGCCACAGAGGGCCAGAAGGCCGCTGAGGACTAAGAGCGCTTTGATGCCGATTCCTGATTTAGGATTCATTTTCTTTCCACTCTCCGCTTATTTATTGTCGTGATGACGATTAGAGCACAAAACTTTATACTTTTCTGCATTCCCTTCCGTGTCGAGCCCCATCATCTATTTTAGCGTACATTCGGCTTTCCCTTGGTGGCAGAGCCAAGGCCCCAGTCACCATCTGTGTTAGTATCGTAACCATCCGGATGCCTGCCATAGGTGAAGTCATTGTTCATGGTGTCCTGTCTGTTGGCCGTCTTGTCCACTACCTCACCGGATGTGCTGTAGAGTGTGGCATATCCGCCGTTATCATGATTCCAGGAGGACTGACCGTTGAAAACATAATATCCCCGGGCAGGCAATATGGTTCCCGCAGGCACGGCAGGAAATTTGCCCACCCAACTGCCGTCGGTGATCTCAGCCGTCCATCCGCTGATGTCCATGCTCTCGTTATCCGGGTTGTAAACCTCAACCCAATCAACCCCACCTTCTGGGGGATTTAGTTCCATCTCGTTTATGACAACCGATGCTGCAGCGCATACGGATAAAATCATCAAAGCTGCCGCAAGACAAAATGCCTTTGAAGTCAATCTCACACCAATCTCCTCCACACATATCCTTTTCCAAAATTTGTACAACGATTATTGTACAATATCGGTGACATAGATTTCAAGTATATTACTATATCGGAGCTGGTATATCAGAGCTGCTACCAGAGAGAAACGGGGAGAACTTGGGAAACGACCGACCTTTCTGAAAAACTGATCTGGAAAACGGCTAAATAGTTTGAGAGTTATAAACGGAAACAAATATTTAGAAGTTGAAAAGGGAGATAAACAATCTAGCAATGAGGTGGAATGGATGAAATTTAAGAAATTGCCGAATAGATCGGTGCCTCTTGGGAAGATGCTGCTTTTTTGTTGCATCATGCTTGGCCTTATGACTGCGTTTTCGGCTACAGCCCAGGACGAAAACGAATGCACTGGAGCTGAGATGGGAAGTTACGCCAAACTTGTCTTCTGTCTTCCCCCAGAGGTAGTTGTGGAACCTGAAGCCATGGCAGAAGCAAATTATACTGACGGAAGAGAGGTCGCGGCATCAATGCTGCTGGATGGGAACAGAGTCGGTCTGCATCTTCTCTACCCCTGCCAGGCACCCCAAAAAGAGCTGGAACCCGCACAGCTGAAGCCATATCTCGAAGCTTACAATCCTATCCTGGCCCAGGCGACGTATAATGAATCTGTGCCCAGTCCGGCTCTATGGGGGCAGATTGGAAATCAGATCTTCATCGCCTACCAGCCGAACAATCAGACAGTAGCCCTGGTATTGATGGATATAAACATGAGCGAGACGATGATGACAACCTTCCTGGGTAATTTGAGCATAGCCGTAAACGAGGGCATCTCTCCCCCCAGCAATTGCCCGGATACCACCGATACTACTGTAGCTCCAGCTACTGTAGCTCCAGCCGAGGCTACAGTCCTGAATAACCCAGCTACTAGCCCGGCTACCGATGCGAAGGTAACTCCGACCGAGACTTCCGTCCAGAATAATCTTGCGACCGGCAGAGAGAAGGTGACCACCGACTTCACTTCATTAAATAAAGATTTTAAAGCGAAATTGGCGAAAATGAGATCACCCTAAGTGACATTGCCCCGGCTAAAATAGCAGCACATCCATAATACATGCCGGGTCCATAATTTTTATTTATTTAGATATATCTTTCTCTGGGAAAAAATGGTAAACTCGCGAACGCAAATTAGCAAACGCGTGCGAAGGCTCGACGATCTTGAAGTTGAGACCAGAAGCGTAAACGACCTTGGTTTTTCTCGTGTTGTCTCCTTGACAAATTTGCAAAACATGTGATAGTATTTGGCCCTTGTACCTCTTTGTACCCATCTTATCCAACTTCCGATCGAATTTTATGAAACGTTCAGCTTCGCGCTGAGGCATGAGCCTGCTCCAACGCCGGGCAGTTCAAGGGGCAGACACCATCTTCTTCTTCTGCGTTATCCCACTGCGTTTGTATCTGCGCTGGGCCCAAATAATCAATTTCGTTGGCCGTCTCTGGCTGCCAGCAGGCGCAGCTCATGCTAGCTTCGTCGGCTGCTGCAGGCCCTGCTGCGGGCCGCTCTTCCAAGGGGCAACATCCCAGGTACTCCCGAAAGATAACCGACTGGTTTTGCGCGATCACCTGACCCAGGCTGCAATTACCCGCGACGAAAGCCCGGTTGATGATATCGCCCTCGCATTTTTCCACATTCAGATTTATGCCGATTCTCAATGTGTCGCTGATGGAAAGATGCAGCAGTGTCCAGTTGGAGCTGTTGCTGCCGATCTGGTTTGGCCGCAGGGTGGCATTGAGGAACCTGGCGCCTGGCGGGAAGAGGTCTTGCAGGAAGAGCGGCCCAATGGCGGCGTTGCCGATGAGATATGCTGAATTGACTTACGATTGAAATTGATAGCATAAGATGTGATAGATCTTCAACGAAATGAGCATAAATATGATGGTGTGGACGGAAACAACCCGCGATTTTGGGACTCTACACTCAACCAATATAAGGACAAAATATTTAGGTTGGTTCTGCATGTCCTATGCTTGAAAGCTAAAATGAATTCGCAAGTCGTATTCACTGCATGTGGTATATTTATTGCGATCCTAGCCTTCATGCTCACATTTTATATAAACCATAATAAGATATCTAATAAAAATGTTAAAATTTTATTTGTTCTTTCATTATCCTTAGTTTTAATTGTTTTTATATATGGTTTTAGTTTGTCTTATGATCCTTCCTTGCAAGCCGCCAACCGCTTGATGACCGATCCAGTTATTCAACAAAAAGAAAATTTGCCACCCACGGTAGTCAATCTGGCGTCGGTTGAATCAAGTCCACAAGAGGTGGGAGCCACAATACACTGGACAGCTTCGGCTTCCGATCCAGAAAATGACCCGATCCAATACAAGTTCTTACTCAACAGTCAGCCGATGACTGATTGGTCCTATAATCCTACTTGGGATTGGGCTACATCTAATGCCGATATAGGTACTCATACGATTAAGGCTAAAGTGAAGGATGGGAAAAATAATGTAGATGGCGACAATACCATGGCAATTGATTTTACAATTTCTCAACTAAATCAGCCTCCGGAAGCGTACACGCTTGCTGCTGACAAGGACAATCCACAAAATGCAGGTGCAACCATAACCTGGGAAATAAGAGCAATAGATCCTGATGACGATCGGATATTCTATAAGTTTTTCATGAACAACAAGCCCGTTACGGACTGGACTCTCGATAACAGGTGGACATGGGATACAACTGAATCTGAAGTAGGGGATAATAAAATAGAGGTCCAAATCAGGGACAGAAAACATAATGGCCCCAATGACTATGATGATGCAATATCCGATCGATTCACGCTATTGACTTCCGTTCAAACTGCACCACAGGTTGAATGCACAGGAGCAGATATGGGAAGTTACGGCAAACTTATCTTCTGTCTTCCCCCGGAAGTAGTTATAGAACATGAAGCCATGGCAGAAGCAAATTATACTGACGGAAGAGAGGTCGCGGCATCAATGCTGCTGGATGGGGACAGAGTCGGTCTGCATCTTCTCTACCCCTGCCAGGCACCCCAAACGGAGCTGGAACCCGCCGAACTGAAGCCATATCTCGAAGCTTACAATCCTATCCTGGCCCAGGCGACGTATAATGAATCTATGCCCGGGCCGGTTCTCCGGGGACAGGTGGGAAATCAGATCTTCATCGCCTACCAGCCGAACTATCAGACCGTGGCCCTGGTATTGATGGATATAAACATGAGCGAGGAAATGAGAACAATTTTCCTTGAAAATTTTAGCATTACTCTAAATAAGGACGCTTCACCCAATTCATCTGACTATTGTATTTATGCTGAGGCCAGGCAAGAAATGTTGGTGGACCAAGAAGCTGCCGTTGCAAAACTTAAAGAAGCAATGAAGAAATTTAAGTGATTCTGGGGAGAAAAACCATTGCCGTTATAACTGCATTCTCATGCAGCAGGCCGGGTCTGCCGTTTCTTCTGGCCATTCCCGGCTAAAGTCTCTTTTTCGAGCCGCAAAGATTATCATGCATCATGCAACCGGCATTTCGCATTAACGGTTTGAACGCTCACCATTTTGCTTGCTATCGATTTTTTGAGAATCGATATCCTTCGAAGCTATGTTGAGTTTAGATAAGATTAGCGCCACAACGACAGAGAGTACAATATATATGATTTTATAAAATATTGAATTGTTAATATCGTATTTACAAATTTAATT
>DATLBD010000073.1:0-12293 GCA_035527135.1 Methanothrix sp.
GCTCTTGAGGTTGCTTGATTGTTTCTCCCTCGTGCATACTCCTAATGAATAAGTATTACCATCATATTATTTAATTTTCCTGGTCTAAGAACATTTTGTGGTAAATTTAGGAACGATTGATCGGGAGCTAAACACGTACCAAAAAGTTAACTTTTTTAAGTATGTTAGGGATATTTATTCTAATGATTTTTGCATGCCGAGATTGGCAGATTTGCTCGCAAAAGCAGAGTAACTGAGATCCTATTGAGCATGTACCGAGAATCGAATGCATGAAATCCGTTTTGGCAGAAGACATCCATTGCATTACTTGCTAGCGCTTTTCAGCAGCTCACGTACGCAACCCTTCCACTAATCTATCCGTTATTTCCCGAAAAACTTCTCTTAAGGGCTCTTATCGGGCATATCCTTGCAAGCCTTTGCATATTGATAACGGCCTTAAATATCCTGGAGGTAGTTGTTGGGTTTTGACTTGTTGAACGCTTACTCGAAAAAGAGGAATGCAGATGAAAGTTGCACGTAGCTACCTTATCATCCATTAAAAATAGAGGCCCTAAATCTATCCCGCTCCGCCCACTGTCGCTTCTGCCACCAGCAGATGCGGCGATCCGTCGCTCACGGGCACGAGCTGTCCTGCTTTTCCGCAGCGCCCGCTGTTGAACTTAAGGTCATTGCCCACAGCTTTGACATGCAGTAGTGTCTCGAGAATCTTGCCGGACAGGGACACGTCTCGCAAAAGCTTCGTCTTCTCGCCCTTTTCCACCAGATAGCCTCTCTTGGCATTGAACTGGAAGACGCCTTCGCCGGTACTCACCTGACCGCCTCTGCTTCCTGCCAGGTAGACTCCATCTCCCAGCTCCTCGAAGATCTCTTCCAGCTTCCAATCTCCGTTGGCGATGTAGGTGTTGCTCATGCGCACAACCGGTCTGTCCAGGCCCTCGGCGCGCGCATTGCGCGGCACTCCGCCCAGCCGCGCAGCTGTCTCGCGGGTGTTGAGATACGAATTGAGGATGCCCTTTTCCACCAAAACCGTCTCCTGGGCAAGGCTTCCCTCATCATCAAAGGGATAGTAGCCGTTGTACATCAAACAGGGATCGTCCTTGACCGTCACAAGCTCCGATCCGATCCTCTGGCCCAACTTTCCTTCCAGACAGGAGTCGCCCTCCAAAATGATATCTCCCTCTGTAGCATGGCCCACGGCTTCATGAACGAAGACCCCGGCCAGCTCCTGATCGAGGAGCACAGGAAAGCTTCCCCCTTTGGGCACATCTGCGTCCAGAAGGGCTACAGCGGTCTCTCCTACCTCTTTGGCCAGAGCAATGGGATCTTCCCTGTCAAAGAGCTCCAGGCCACCCACACCCGATCGCCCCTCTCCGTCCGTCTGGTACAGCCCGTTTCTGTGGGCCACGGCACTGATGACAAATCCCATGCGCGTCGTCTTTGACTCCAGATCCAGGCCCTCCGAGCTGCTGTAGCTCGCGGAAATCTCCATCTCCGAGTAGACGGCCTGAGTGGAGGAGACGCCTTTGACTTTTGCCGCATCTTCAATCTCCCGCAGCAAAGCCACTTTTTCCTCCAGGGAAAGGTTCTTGGGATCTTTTTTGACGGTAACCACTACGCTTTTGCCCGCCGGAGCCTCAGCCAGCTGCAGATCCTCGCGCCGGTCGATCTTCCGGGCGATGCGCTTGGCCAGATCGATCTCTTTTCCCAGGTCGCCTACGCTGTCAGTGGTCACAAAACCCCAGGCTCCCCCAGAGAGGGCTCGCACCGCCGCTCCCTGGAAGGGTGCCTGGGCAATCTCCTCCAGCTTGCCGTTGTCCAGGACAATCCTGGTTCTACTGCCTCGCAAGATGCGGATGTCGTAGAACTCAGGCGCCATGGATTTCAGATGCTCCTGCTGGGCGTAGGAGTGGGTGTGGAGATCGTTTCAGGCAGGATGATGCCGATCTTCTTCTCTGTGGCAAACCTCTTCAGCTTCTCAATCAGCCGGTTCCTCTGCCCACCCATTGCATACTCGAAGACCTCGCTGATGTTGGAGACGGGAATGATCTCGATCATGCCCTTGATGGAGTCGTCAATCAGCACATCGCCCATGTTGGATTTGGGTATGAGCACCGTCTTGATGCCTGCTTGCGCCGCGGCCTCGATCTTCTGCGTTACGCCTCCCACGGGCATGACATCTCCCCGCACAGACAGAGAGCCGGTCATGGCCACTGTCTGCTTGACAGGCACGCCTTCCATGGCGGATATAACAGCCGTTGCAATAGAGATAGATGCGCTGTCGCCCTCTACGCCCTCGTAGGTGCCGATGAACTGAATGTGCACATCCTTCTTGGTTATGTCCTCACCCAGGAACTTCTTGATGAGCACGGAGACGTTGGTGACCGCTTCTCTGGCAATCTCCTGCAGCTTGCCTGTAGCTATGATCTTACCCTCATCCTTGGATTGAGCGGGCGTGATTTCGGCCATGATGGGCAGCACTATTCCCGAGTCGCCCATAACAGCCAGACCATTGACTCTTCCCACCTCGTCACCGGAGGAGTGGAACATGCTGTAATCCTTGCGCCTCTCCATGAAGCGGTCTGCAAGCTGCTGCTCCACGGACCGGGCCATCTTCTTGGCCTGCATGACGTGATCTGCTTCGGTCAGGTTTGCACCATTGGAACGTGCCACGTCCCCAGATACCCTGATCAGACCGCCCAGATCACGCAGCATTAGTGTGAGATGGCCCTTCCTGCCGGATCTCCTCTTGGCTTCCCGCATGATCTCTGAGACGGCATCCCTGGTAAAGTGCGGTATCTTGCCGTCTCTTACAATCTCCTGGGCCACGAATCTGATGAGCTTGTTTCTGTTCTCCAGGGTGTCGCCCATGGTGTCTCTCATGTAGACCTCATATCCGTAGCCCTTGATGCGTGACCTCAAGGCGGGATGCATTCCCTGCACGGCATCCAGGTTTCCAGCAGCGATCATGATGAAGCTGCAGGGCACAGGCTCCGTTCTGACCAGTGCGCCGGAGCTTCTCTCGCTCTGGCCAGTGATGGGATACTCGCCCTCTTGCAGAGCGGTAAGCAGGCTTTGCTGTGACTCCGGGCGCAGGGTGTTTACCTCGTCTATGAAGAGAACTCCCTGGTGCGCCTTGTGAATGGATCCACATTCAACGCGCTCATGGGATGGGGTCTCCAGGCCTCCGGACTGGAACGGATCATGGCGGACGTCTCCCAAAAGGGCGCCGGCATGCGCTCCGGTGGCATCTACGTAAGGAGCCTTCTTCTTGTTGTTGTTGTCCACCAGAAGCTTGGGGACCATGGCATCCTCTTTTGGCAGCATATAACGCAGTGAGAGGAATATGAGCGCTGCTGCAATGATTCCGAAGAGAAGCTGGCCCGTATAATAGGCATATACTATCAAGGCCATTACTATGAGCATTAAGAACATATTGCGCGTCTGTACCTTTTTTCTGGCCTCCATCTTCTGGGCATCGACTATCTGCTTGCCTCTTCCGGCAGGCACGACGCGAACGCGCGGAGTGTTGTTATCCTCTGGATTGGCATAGACCAGCACATCCTGCAACTCTTCCACAGGCAGAAGCTCGCTCATGGCCTTGCCGAGCATTGATTTTCCTGTTCCCGGCGATCCGATGAGCATGACATGGCGTCTCTGTCGTGCCGCCTTTTTAATCACTTCCACGGCTTCATCTTGGCCGATCACATGATCTATGAGGCTCTCAGGCACGGTTATGCTGCTGGTATCCTTGAAATCAATATCCCCAAGCAGCTCTTTCGACTCGTCTTCAGAAGTCAATTTTTCGGCCCTCATATCGTCTTTTAATCCTTCTTGACTATATATCTGGTGCTTTGCTTCCATACTCTTTTTGGTCCTTTCAATCTGTTCTTTGAAATTGTTCTTTGAAATTGTTCATCGAAATCTTCTAAATTGCGCTTTCAAATTATGCTTTGAAATCTCGGATCATTTTAAGGTATTCTTCCAGCATTCCTTTGGATAGATGGGGCTTAATTAGCTCAAGCGCCTCCTGGAAATGCTCTCTTGTAACCAGTATCCTATCAATGATCAATTCTTCCCTTTTCATATCGGATCGAATATGCGCCCTTAAAGCAAGCATTCCCGCTTCCCGACAGAGCATCTCTAAATCTGCGCCGGAAAAGTCCTCAGTCATCTCGGCCAGCCACTGCGCCGAGATTCCGGAGGCGGCCATGCGGGATAGATAAATCTCTAGTATTCTCTTTCTTGCCTGCATGTCCGGCATGGGAATATAAACCAAACGATCGAATCTGCCGGGACGGAGCATTGAGCTGTCCAAGAGGTCCGGCCTGTTGGTTGCCGCTACTATTACCACATCTTTGAGCTGCACCAGGCCGTCCAGCTCGGTTAAGAACTGACTGACTACCCGCTCTGTAACATTTGAATCAGATCCGCTGCCCCTGCCTGGGACTATGGAGTCGATCTCATCGAAGAATACCAAAGCGGGGGCTGCCTGGCGGGCTTTTCGAAAGACCTCTCTTACGGCGCGCTCCGATTCGCCTACCCATTTGCTGAGCAGCTCCGGGCCCTTGACGCTTATGAAGTTCACATTGCTCTCGGTGGCTAAAGCCCTTACCAGGAGTGTCTTGCCCGTTCCCGGCAGGCCGTAGAGCAAGATTCCCCGCGGCGGCCTAACGCCTACGGCGGCAAAAGCTTCCGGGTATTTCAGCGGCCACTCTACGGCCTCGATGAGCGACTGCTTGGCAGGCTCCAGGCCGCCCACCTCATCCCAGTGCACCTCCGCTACCTCTACAAAGACCTCTCTCATGGCAGAGGGCTCGATCTTCTTTAGAGCTTCCTGGAAATCTTCTTTCGTAACCAGGAGGCTCTCCACTATCTCGGCAGGTATGTCCTCTTTGACATCCAGGTCGGGAAGCGCCCTCTCCAGTGTTCGCATGGCCGCCTCTTTGCAAAGAGCATAGAGGTCCGCCCCCACATAGCCGTGCGTGGCATCTGCAATCTCTTTCAGGTCCAGGGACTCGTCGAGAGGCATGCCCCTGGTATGAACATACAGCACCTCCAGCCGGCCGTTTTTGCTGGGAATGCCTATCTCAATCTCTCTATCGAAACGGCCGCCCCGGCGAATGGCAGGATCAAGAGCATTGGGCCTATTTGTGGCTGCAATTACTATTACCTCTCCCCGGGAAGAGAGGCCGTCCATGAGGGCCAGGAGCTGAGCCACCACACGCCTCTCCAGGTCGCCGGAAACCTCTTCGCGTTTGGGGGCGATGGAGTCAATCTCATCGATGAAGATGATGGAAGGAGCGGTCTTGGCGGCCTCCTCGAAGATCTGGCGCAGCCGCTGCTCACTTTCTCCATAAAACTTGGAGACAATCTCCGGGCCGGAGATGGATATGAAGTTGGCGTCGGTCTCACTGGCTACAGCCCGGGCGATGAGCGTCTTTCCCGTACCTGGCGGTCCGTGCAAGAGCACTCCGCGGGGTGGATTGATGCCCAGGCGAGAGAAAAGCTCCGGATGGCGCAGGGGAACTTCTATCATTCCCCTGATCTCCCTGATCTCTCGGGAAAGACCGCCGATATCCTCGTAGGAGATATCTCGCACGTGCAGTGCCAGCTCTTCTAAAGTCTCCCTGGTGATGCTGATGATGGTCTCGGCAGTCACGAGCACCGCGCCAGCAGGCATTGTGCTGACCACGGCCAAATTGAGGCTGTTATTGATCATCTCCACGCGCAGCATCTCACCCTTGACAACCGCCCTTCCTTGCAGCATGCGAAGCAAGTACTGCGGCCCACCCATGAGCCGGATCTGGCGCGTAGGTGCGACTATGATCTTTCGGGCCGGCCTGGCCTCAGCCCGGGTGACAACAACTTTGCTATCTATTCCCGCACCCAAGTTGGCGCGGGTATTTCCGTCAATTCGGATGAGATCCTGGGGGTCATCAGGGTTTCCAGGCCAGGCTATGGCGTAGACCTTATCTTTTCCTTTGATCTCCACTACGCCGCCGTTTTCCAGGGAGAGAGAGGCCAATGCGTCGGCTCCAATCCTGGCCACGCCTTTTCCTGCATCTTTGTGATAGGCTTCAGAAATTCGAAGCTGCAGAGAGACTTCTTTGTCCGGTCCTTCCAAGACCGACCCTATGCCCGTTCCTTCCCGCTCCATCTCGCTTTTTCCCATCTCACCCGGCTCCATCTCGCATTGCCTCAATTCACCTTAAATCAATTCGACAAAATCATTTCGGTTCTGATCAGTCCCGCTCTGATCAATTTTTCTTTGGTCAGTCCGGCTCTTATCAAACTCTCTGGGCGATTACTGAATGCTCCATTCCTGGCTTTTCAAATGCACAGCACCGCGCTCTTCCAGCCGCTTCAACCGGTCTAAAACCACAATTTCCGGAACTTCCAGCCTCATGGCCAGCTGACCTGCCTTGGCATCGCCTGAGAGCAATGCCGTCAGAATCTCCGCTTCTAACTGGTTTTGCGTATAGCTTATGGCCGCGCTGCAAGCAATCTGTTTGATCTCCATCTCTCGAGACTCGATCTGGTCTAAGAGCCCACGCAGTTCAAGCCTCTTTTCCTCCAGTGAAGAGAGTTCATCTCGCAAAAGCTTCATGTCCTGGGCCAATCCGTTATCTTTTACCGCGGGAGCGTCCTCGGAGAGAAAGGCTCGCACGCCGTAAGAGTGAGGCGAGACCGCCACCTCCAGGACCGTCTTTCTGGCTATGCGGAAATACTTTCTTCTTCCCTGGTCCTGATAGCATTCCACTATGCCGGCTCTCTCCAGCATCTCCAGATGATCGATGACCGCCTTGGGCCCGACATCCAACCGCTTGGCCATTTCATTGAAGTAGAATGGTCGGAAAGAAAGGAGTTGAAGGATGCGCCTTCTATTTTCGTTTCCCAGGATATTCAAAAGCTCAACTGGATCCAATATCATCACTCAATTATCACTTTTAAACTTGAGGTTAGTAACGCTAGGTTAGATAAACTTTGCGGTGCCTGGCAGTTCGCCCCAGTTCGACAAAGTGAGAGAAACAAAAAAATTGTGGTGCACCCCCCCCTCAGAGCCTTTCATGGACGAAAAGATGGCAATGCCTGCCAATTCATTGGCGGGAGTAGTCACCGGATGCTGAGGATAAACCAGAATGAAAGAATACCAATCGCTATGAGCAGCAAATCAACCACCTGCCTGTGGCCCACCCTCCAGCGCGACAGAGTGAATCTGATGCTGATGAGTACATGCACCAGGAAGAAGAAGACCAGATACAAGTCAAGCTCGGTGTGCATATGTACTGCCTGCTGCAGGGGCAGCAAGGTCCTGTTCCACCAGGCGTATCCTGAGATGAGGAAGATGATCATGAAGATGAGAAGCATCCAGGCGCAGATTCGGTTTATCTTTACGAGAAGTCGGCCAGTCTTCAAAGCAAATTCACCTTAAGGTCTATTATTGAATTGCGTATTTATTAATTGATGGTACAGGTATGTGCATGTGAAAAGCTTGATAAAGGAGAAGGTTTGACAGAGGGATGTTGTAGGCAAATGACGAAAAGCCTATCGCCGAAAAGTGGAAAGATATTGGAGGCATATTGTTGAACAAGAAATACACGATCCTCTTACTAATGTTAGTATCCCTCTTTTGCGCAGGGCTGTCACAAGGGCAGCCTGCCGATGATAATTCGAGTACAATAGAGAATAATGCTACCACGACAGAAACTCCGGTCCCTCCGGCAAACGAAGCTGCGTTGAACAATGAGACGGCTCAAGTCAATGAGACGGTTGATGCCAATGTTACAGAGGCCAATTCGGGACCAAATCTTAACTACATCTGGTCTTTTTCAGGCATAGAGATCGACCCCATAACCATGGCCCTCAATCAAGAAGGAAGCGAGCTATACGGCCAGGCCAAATATGAGCCTGAGGGCGGAAAAGCCTGGAATGCCGACGTCGTGGGTTCTGTCACAGAAAACGAGGTAGAGCTGACCATGACTGCTCAGAGGGATATGGAGCTTACCACCACCAAGATAACCGGCACCTATGCCAATGATACCATCAACGGCAACTTCACCCAGATCAGCGGCGGAAAGAAAATAGGCAGCGGCACCTTCAGCGCCATAGGATTCTACCCGGATATATCAAGCTACACTCCTGCAATCATCGAGGAGCCCAAAGTAGAAACTCCAGCGCCTGCCGCTGTTGACACCACTGCGGACTCGAACGCATCTGGAGAGCAGACGGAAGAGACGGCCTCAAGGTTCATTGACGTTCGCCAGTACGCGGATAAGATCCAGACCGGGGTCGGAGATATCAGCGGGATTCCCATAGGAATGGGCTGAAGGTAAATCAGAGAGATTTCGGGCGCCGGGAATTTCGGCGCAGTATCCTTTTTTGACCGTGTACTTACTTAACTGAACAATTTTATACTACTACCTCATCTCATCATTAAGCTGGGGTAGCGATGGAGTCAAATCTTGATTTATCGAAATTTTGGTGCTGGCAGAAAAACTGTCCCGATTATGGGAAAAGAGGCGCAGGAAACATAGTTTTGAAAGAGCGATAAGGGAAGGAGAATAGAGCACTTCTCAAGTGCAAAACCTGTAGCCATTGCTTCAGCGAGACTCATGGAACACCATTCTTCGGACTTAATACATCAATGGATGAAGTCTGTCGAACATTGGCAGAGATTTGGCATTCAGGAGAAAAACAGATGTTTTATGATACGTTTACAAAATGTTTCTGAAAACCTATTTCTATATGCTTGAGAGATCTATTCTTCAATGCCTGCCAAATCCCTTCTCCTCAAGATCAGTCCGGAGATGGAGGTGTACATCCGTGCCCGCTCCACAGACCTGCGTATAGCCACCACCTGTGAAGGGCCCTTGATGTTTTCCATCAGGATCAGCTCGCCCAAGGCGACCGACCACGTAATAGAAGTAGGTGGGCGCAAGGTCTATGTTTCTGCAGTCCAGGCGCCCTACATCAAAGCCATCGATGCCAGGATGCTGCCACGCTGCGCCCTGGAGAAGAAGCGGCAGTGAAGCTGCTATCTTCCTGCCCGACAAGGACATGATTTTCTTCCGCAACTATTAAAAAAATGATCTGATTATCAAGACAAGGATTTAATTCATTAATATAATTTTGGCATTCATATTAAATATTTCTCAAGCAACCAACACCTTTGCACCCCAGCAGAGGTCTCATTTCCATCCCGATAAATACGATATGACGCTATCGTGTGGAGTCCTGAAATTATTTCGCGCCCGTCTTAATTTTATCGAACTTGAATTATTCATATTTACATCACAACCCGAACAATCTCTGACCAATTGCGAAATAGGTTTCTAATGGCATTTTCCGTCTAAATGCCATTTCCGGAGTATCCAGGCTTTGAAAATTAGGCCTTTCGCGACCCTACAGATACGAGCATTTTACGACTTGCAAAGCTATATGCGTTTAAATTAGCCCTTTTAAAAGGAAAATAAAAATGGTGGAAAGGCCCGGAGGCTCATTTGATCTTTTTCTCGAGCTTCTTGAGCTTCTTCTTGGCGGATTTGCTACCCGAAGCAGCCTGCTTCGAGAGCTCTTCTGCCTTGGCCTTCTTCACTTTGTTCAGCTTCTCCATCTGTTTCTTACTCGTTGGCATACAGTCACCTCGCTACCCCCCTTTGGCTGATTCTCTTTAGCTTTTTCCGTCTTAACAATATCCCTGTATCATTGTACCAGCCTATAAAATCTCCGAATGAACGAAAAGCTGACCTACGATTCTCGTATTCTCCGAAAAACCGTTCTAGCTTTCCGTTCGTCTGGAGATATTTCACTCTGGCTAATATGGGCTTGATACCATATCTTTTTAGGTGATCTTTGAATTCGCTGTTCCAACTACCGTGCTTACGTGATCCCGTGTCTGCTCCTTCATAGGGCAGAGCCACCAATACTTATCCACCAGTTGATCGACTATGCTTGCTGTTCTCGGTATTGATTTCAAGGAACTCCCCGTCGGCAAGTAGGGTGCCCAACTTTTTCGCCCAAGACAGACTCCTGGCCGGTCTCCATGTTTTCTTTGATGATCTGCTTGACTCTTCTTTTGTGAAACCTTAACATCCCGCGCAATATCTTTTGTAGCTTCACCTTGTGTTTTCGAGGAAGGATATCGCGAACCTTCGTCTTGTTCAATTTCATATCCTGAACTATGCATCCAGGCTAGATGGGAAGCGAAATAATTTCGGGACTACACAATATGACGCTATCGGCGAAAAAAGTTTAGCGGCTGTCCAGCCATTTTTTTAGAGTGCGCATGGAGCCGGCACGATGAGAGATTTGGTTCTTTTCCTCCAGATCCATCTCTGCCAAACTCATGTTGCCCAGATAAAAGATAGGGTCATAGCCAAATCCCTTCTTGCCCCTCGCCTCAAAGCCGATCTGTCCGTGCACCTCTCCGGAGAACATTACTGGTTGCATATCCGGCTCGGCATAGGCGACCACGGATTTGAAGAAAGCATTTCGTCTCTCTATTCCTTGCATGAGCCGCAGAACCCCGGCGTTGCCTATGGTCTTTTGCACATACGCAGAGTAAACGCCTGGAAAGCCCTGCAGAGCTTCCACAAAAAGGCCCGCATCCTCGAGCATCACCGGCCCCTGCAACCTTGCCATGACCTCTTTCATGCCGTATGCAGCCACCTCTTCTAGAGTGTCTGCCTGAATCTCGGCATAGCCAATGTCCCTTTGGATGAGATCACCAAAGATTGCCTGTGCTTCGGCATACTTTCCCTTATTACTTGTCACAAAATAGATCATTTCGCCACCTTTGCCGCTTTTTCCTCTTTTTTCCTTTCTTGCGCAGTCACCCTTTTCGATCTACTAATCTTTGCACGAAAATGGAAGTTCCCATCTAAGCAGAAGCTTTTGTCACTATATCCCGATTTCTCCCGGAATCGAATAGCGGACTTCTGCCAGACGAATCTCTCTGGTAGACTGCTTCTGCGTGCATCTCCGCTTCTCCCTAGGATGGGCAATTGATGTTCCGCAACATCTCGAAGCAGGAGATGATCATGCCTCAGCCGTTGCAAAGGATGGCTGGTATCAGGTGAACGCCCTTCTAGTACAGAACCTCGCCAACCTCAGAGGTAGGTCGGCCCGTTGGCCAGCTTGGCCACCAGGCGGGCTCGGATGCAAGGCCCGTTCTTTTCGGTGATCTGGTTGCTCAGGGCAGCGGGAATCAGCACGTTCACCCCCATTTCCAGGAGGTTCTGGGTGGATATATTTTCCGCCCCACTTTTTGCTTCCCGAAAGTCTATCAACGATCCGGTCTTCTTCTTATGCAAAAGCACCTGCTCGGCGAGAAGGCCTTGGGGGTCGTAGATGCCGCCCCAGCGATCGCTGACCGCTATCCAGAAACCTAAAAGCGATGGAACAAGAGAGCTGGCATTCGAATAAAATAATTATATATTTAAAAATAATCGTGATTAATCTGTTCGCCCCGCCCCAGCCTTAAGATCCTGCAAGGCCTTGATCACAGCGTCGGCATGCCCTTTTACGGAAACCTTCTTCCAGATGCGGGCGATCTTCCCCTGTGGGTCGATGAGAAAGGTAGACCTGATCACGCCATAGCTCTCTTTGCCGTACATCTTCTTAAGAGCCCAGGCTCCGTAGGCTTCCGTGACCTTGTGATCCTGATCGCTCGCTAACTTTACACCCAGGCCATGTTTCTCGGCAAACTTTTTGTGACTGGCAGGCGAGTCTCGACTGATACCCAAAACCTCCGCGCCCAGATCCAGCAGCGCCGGCAGAGCGGCTGTGAAGTCTACCGCCTCACGAGTGCAGCCACTGGTGTTGTCTTTGGGATAAAAGTAAAGCACCAGCCATTTGCCCAGGTAGCTTTTCAGGCAGATCTCCTGCTCACCCTCGCCGGGCAGACAAAACTGGGACGCGACATCTCCAACCACGACCATTAACTTCCGCCTCACTTTGACTTATCTGCAAGACTTTCATCTTTGGAGATAAAAGACTATGGGCGAAATTAGAGATATAGACTATGAGCGAAAATATGAAAGAAGGCTTTGGGAGAATGTTGAAGGATGTGGGAGAAATGAAAGAAGATGGTAGCATATATGAATATATAAAATAAGATCTCTACTCCGCACCCCTCGACTAATGAAAATACCGTATTCTATTATTATTAATAGTTGATATTGGAGAAAGGGCAACCTTTATACGACAATGTTGGTATTACACCAAGACCATAAGAGATCACTAAGGAGAATACCAGATTAACATGGGCAATAGCATGGATCTTGACGAAGTGG
>DATLBD010000074.1:0-22855 GCA_035527135.1 Methanothrix sp.
GATGAGAATTGCGCCCCTCCATTATCACAGTTATATGATTATCATCAATATTTAAATTTTGGGTTGATGATCACACATTATGATTCATGATGTTTCGGAAGAAAAATAGGGTTTTGATTGGGTGGCTGAATAGTTACAAAATAATTAATTCTATTGGCGATCCGATTCATGTCAAGGACAGGCAGCACCAGGTAATTCTAGTCAATGATGCTGCTTGCAAGCTCTTTGGCCGTTCAAGAGAGGAAATTTTGGGCAAGACCGCTTATGAGCTGTTTCCTTCCCAAGAGATGGCAGATATCTCCCGGCAGAAGGACGAGGAGGTATTCATCTCGGGAGAAGAGAACGTAAACGAGGAGACGAATACCTACGCTCCCGGCGTGACTTGCACAGTCCAGGTTAAAAAGACCCTCTATAAGGATAAATCCGGAAACGAGTTTCTAGTGGGGGTGACGAGGGACATCACCGACCGCAAGAGGATGGAGGAGGTTCTTCGGGAATCTGAGCAGCGCTTGATGGACATCATCGATTTTCTGCCTGATGCTACCTTCGTAATCGACAAAGAGGGTGTGGTGGTAGCCTGGAACAGGGCCATTGAGTCCATGACCGGCACCTTGGCTAAGGATATGATCGGAAAGGGCGATTATGAGTATGCATTGCCTTTTTATGGATCTCGCAGGCCCATACTTATCGATCTGGTTTTAGGAGCCGACAGAGAGATCGAGAACAAATATAACTATATTGAGAAAAAAGGTAGAGCTCTCATGGGAGAAGCGTACATGCCCAACATAAGGGGTGGGAGCGCCTATCTCCTGGGCAGCGCCGCGGTTCTTTACGACCCGCAAGGAAATGTCTTCGGGGCCATCGAGTCCATCTGCGACATCACGGAGCGAAAACAGGCCGAAGACGGTCTCATTGAAGCAAAAGAGGCAGCTGAAGCGGCAGCCAGGTCCAAATCAGAATTTTTGGCCAACATGAGCCATGAGATCAGAACGCCGCTCAATGCCGTAGTGGGTCTGACCGGATTGCTCCTGAACTCGGACTTGACTCCACAAGAAATGGATTATGTAGAGACTGTGAGAAGCTCCGGCAACTCCTTGCTCTCAGTTATAAATGAGATACTGGACTTCTCAAAGATTGAGGGGGGCAAAATGGAGCTGGACAGCCACCCATTCCATCTGCGAGAATGCATTGCTGTGGCCACAGATCTGGTAAAAGCGGACGCAGAGAAAAAGGGGCTGGCAATAAAATGTTGCCTGGATGACGCGATTCCAGCATACTTCAAAGGCGATGTCACCAGGCTTCGTCAGGTATTGGTCAACCTTCTGAGCAATGCCGTGAAATTCACGCATGCCGGAACGATAGAGATCGCTTTGACAGCAAAGCCCATAAAAGTAGAAAAAATCGCTGAAGCGAGGCTGAAGGCAGAGGAAAAGCAGGCAGGACAAGCAGGACATTTTGCCCCGCAGGCAGGAGATGTAGGGCAGATAAAAACCGATGAGAGCCAGGAGAAGGCAGAGACCTCGAATGGCAGACAATATGAGCTTCATTTTTCCATTAGCGATACTGGTATTGGAATTCCTGACGGAAAACGGGACAGGCTATTTCAATCGTTCTCCCAGATAGATTCCACCACCACACGCAAGTACGGCGGAACGGGTCTGGGCCTGGCCATCAGCCGCAGGCTGGTGGAGCTGATGGGCGGCGAGATCTGGGTGGTCAGCCGGCAGGGATTGGGCTCTACCTTCCATTTTACAATTATAGCCGAGGAAGTAGAAGAAGTATCGATTCCAGCCGATTCTTACACCAATAAATCAAAACCTGCCGTCAGCCGGAAGACTGCCGGACCGCTGCGCATATTGTTGGCGGAAGATAATGCCATTAACCAGATGGTCGCCATTCAGATGCTAAAGAGGCTCGGCTACAGCGCAGATGTGGCTGGCAATGGTCTCGAGGTCCTGCAGGCTTTAGAGCGTCAACCCTACGATGTAGTTCTCATGGATGTGCAGATGCCGGAAATGGACGGCCTGGTGGCCGCGCAAGAGATACGCAAGCTCTGGCCCAATGGGCCCAGGATTATAGCTATAACCGCTTACGCCCTGAAGGGCGACCGCGAACGGTGCCTGGCTGCCGGCATGGATGATTACATCAGCAAGCCCATTGTAATCGAGGAGCTAAGAAGGGCTTTGGAGATTGGCGACTAAATAATCAATAATTAAAAACATCTCTTTTGCTCGAATGCCAAAAACCCATCACCTGAAAAATTGTTGCAGCAGATCTGCTATTTGATCTGAAACTTGATTTTGCTTAGATTTGATCCGTTCAGATTTGGAAAACGGAAGCGATATTCAATATGCAGGAATGATTTGCAAGAGCAAGAACGATTTGCCAACTGATATTGCATGGATGGATTTTCCGGAAGGGATGGATAAGAAGAATTGAGGGATTCCAGGCAGGAGGATACTCCCTTTCCCATTCCTCCTGCCCAGGCGGTAAGGACAAGTCCCCACTCTCCTACCCCGCCAAATAGTCGGTTATCGCCGAAGTTAATAACCCTTTTTTTCATGTAGAGGTTATGTGGATCTGATCTAGGTCATTTATGATTAAGATGAATTGGCGCAAATTAGCCAAAGCCTCAGGTGGATTTTCTAATGCCATCACTCACGAAATAGATCTCTGATATATTCCAGGCTTTTTGTCGAGCGAATGGTATTTCTACAGTTACATAAATGCGCTAATGTATGAGCAAGCTATTGCATTACAATCGGTCATTTATTTTTCTGATACTTATTATTATCTTTTTCCAAGTAGGAATCTATAGTTCATTCTGTCTCACCGATCTGGATTATCGGCTCAGCCATCTAAAAAACGCAGATGCTTCAGTCTCTATGAGACAGAGTTTTCACGGCGACAGCTGTGCAGAGCTATCTGTAGACAGCAAGGGCAATTATGCCAGAATATACATCTATCCAGACCAACCGCTACCACTTGAAGATCTTGATCAGCTCAGCATGTGGATACATCCCCAATCAGGCGATGGATCAGTTCAAGTTGAGCTCTATTTAGATGGCGATGGAGACAACAGCTACGACAGCAAAAATCTCCAGGATGCAAGAATTCTTTCCTGCAAGAAATCATGTTCTGAGATGGAAATGTCCGATTCTAAGTGGAATGAGCTGGATGGATTTGATCTGGAATATGATAAGTACAAAGACAAAACCTTTCTCTCAGAGAGCCTGGATGCCTGTAAGAGCAAACTTAAGGGCAAGAACATTGTGAAATTATACATCTCAATTTTTAAGGATAGCAATGTGTCAGATACATCTGCGTTTATTGATTTCATAAAGATTGCAGACGAGGTAATAAGTTTTGAGCCCCTGGAAGAGGAAGAAATAAAGGACGGTCCTTCTTCTGCAACTGCGGGTGGCCTTATGACCTATACCATAACCTATGGAAATAATCAGTTGCAGGCTACAGATCTAATCGTCAAAGAGGATTATGACCCGCGAACGGTGTTCGTCACGTCCTATCCACCACCCGATCCCGGTACCATCAACACCTGGACCTTCACCAATTTGCCGCCTGGCGCGCACGGCCAGATAACCATAAAGATGAGGAGCATCAGGCCCGCCGCCAGGGCGAGCATCGATGGCCATGTTTCGGGCAAGGGATTTACATCCACCGAGGGCATGCTCTCCACAGAGTTCGAAAGCTACCCGGTCACAAACAATGTGCATATCACAGCGGGCGAGTTCAACTTCTCGGCATCGGCCACCACTAAAATCAGGCCCATAATCGGATCGGCCCTGCAATACGGCGAGCATGGAGCAGGCGACTATCAAGCCCAAGAGCAACTGACATATAGCTCAGCCAGCATCAGCGCAGAGCGCGACATCCTTGCTGACAGCTCTCCTGCCTCGCTCAACCTCTCTCGAAATTGCATTCCTTTGAAGGGAGAATGGTCTGCAAAGCTCTTGGCAGAGAACGATTATCGGGACTTTTTCTGGAGCGACAGATACTATCAGGCGAAGAGCCTCAATCTCAGCTATCAAGCGCGACTCGGCAAGACGCTCTCCTATCTGGAGACGAATGCGCGCGTACTGGGCCTGGCCGATCGCAAAGCTTTCTGGCCGGGGGGCTTTGCTGATACGCATCTGTCGGGAAACTTCAGCCTACAGGGCAAAGCCAGATGGAAGTGGGCCAACAGGAGCATCGGCCCGGATAAGGAGTGGCTGGAGTGTTGCCCGCTGGCGCAAGATCAGCCGGTATTGTGATCGATAGATATTGAAAAAGGAATACAGGAGATAATTTAAGCAGAATCCAGGTGTATGCATAGCACCCTGCCAATATTGCCCAACAAAATGATGTCGATAGTATTGAGTTGGAAGGCGGAAATGCATCCGCCTTTGCTCTCAAATCAATATTGGTTTGATGGCGATACCATGGTCTCTAAGGCATTTTGTGCAGAGGTGTTGTTTACCTTGGGGCCTGGGAGAACACATCCACAATGACCACGTTGCTTGGCTGGTTGTTCACCACAAAGTAGAGCATGTTTCGTCCCATGTGCTCGGCTTTGAAGTTCATGGTGTTATAACCTGGATTGAATTGATAAGTCTTGTACGTGGTACTGACCGTATCGGTCTGAACTACCTCATAAAAGCCACCCATCCCTCCTGCAGGCACATTGGCCACCAGTTGCAGCGAGGCTCCGACAGGGCTTATAGCATACTGTGTCCAATTTGTCGCTCCCTGAATCCAGAGTTCATTGGCATTAGATGGCACTGTGGATGCGTACTGAGAGTATGGCAATCCCTGGCCGCTGCCGTAGTAAATGCCGTAAGGTGTATCCTTGGCAATATCGAACTTGACAGGATTGCTTACTATCCCACCCACCACAGGTGCTACTGTGGTTGTATAATATTCTCTGTAGGGAGTGAATGTACTACTGGGAACTGCCTGTCTATAGAAGGTAAGATCGGAGCTGTACCAGGGAAAACTGGGAACGGGCGCATCCATCCACTTCACCATGCCGGCTATTCCCGGATCCATCATCATCGAGCGATCGAAACTCCGGACGTATCCGCCTTCCAAGTAGTCATCTTCCAATGCAATGCCGACCAGCAGACACGCGGCGAGCGCGGTCATGCACAGCAAAATTTTGCTATATTTCATTTTTCTGCACCTAGAACCTTTGCAATTCCTTCATCTTTCTCTTCCATTTTCTTCCTTCATTTTGGATGCTACGTTTGTCATTTCACATCTGAATACGATCTCTTAAATTAAATTGTTTTGGGTATTGATAAAAGCATTATCTGGACAGATAAGGGAAATCAGGGAATCTGAGAAAATGCGTTGGCTGCAAACTCCCTGACTGGGTTGGGAGGGTCGGAGGAGAGCCCCCCCAGAGGAGGTCTTAATGGCGAGCCCCACTCTCTTATCTCGCCAATATATGCATCTATTTCATAATTTATAGCCTTATTTTTCATGTACGTGTCATATTAAGATCATCTAGAAAAGCATCAGCAAGCCTAAGTGATACTGGCGAGAAAATATAATCATAACCGCAAGCCTATTATTCTCAAAGCCGGGCATGCTATTATGGCCATGAATGTGCAACGTTTCATAGAGGATGCCATCGAGGATATCAGGCGCGATGTTAAGGGACGCGCCATCATAGGTTTATCGGGAGGCGTGGACAGCTCCGTATGCGCCATGCTGGCCCATCGCGCCATTGGAGATCGACTGGTCCCGGTTTATGTGGACTCAGGGCTCATGAGGCAGTTTGAGTCGGACCGAATCGAGCAGCTCTTCAAGGACATCAGCCTGGTGCGAGTGAATGCTCACGACCGGTTCCTCGATGCCTTGAAAGGCGTCACGGACCCGGAAGAGAAAAGAATGATCGTGGGCGAGACCTTCATCCGCGTCTTTGAGGAAGAGGCACGCAAGATCGGTGGCGACTGCTTAATGCAGGGCACCATCTACCCGGACAGAATCGAGTCAGAGGGAGGCATCAAGGCTCATCACAATGTAGGAGGACTGCCCAGTTGCATGGAATTCCAGACTATAGTCGAGCCCCTGCGCGACCTGTACAAAGATGAGGTTCGCGAAGTGGCCCGCGCCCTGGGCCTTCCTCAGGAGATCAGCGAGAGAATGCCCTATCCAGGGCCCGGCCTTGCCGTGCGCATCGTGGGCGAAGTCACATCCGAAAAGCTGGATGTGGTGCGCAAAGCCAATGCCATTGTAGAAGAAGAGGTCGAGAAATTCAGCCCCTGGCAGGCTTTTGCCGCCTTACTGGGCAAAGCCACGGGCGTGAAAGGCGACGTCCGGGTCTACGGCTGGGTAGTGGCCGTCCGTTCCGTCTCCTCCCGAGATGCCATGACTGCGGATGCGATGGAGCTTCCCTGGGAGACGCTGAGGCGTATATCCAGCCGCATCACTGGCGAGATTCCAACCGTGGCCAGGGTAGTCTACGACCTGACTCCTAAGCCGCCGGGAACAATCGAGTTCGAGTAGCAGATTTCTATCGCCATGCCTTAAATTCCAAGCAGGCCGTCTCTATTCAAAATACAAAATTTGAGAGCCTGCTCAGATTTTCCATATATTCGAACTTTTCCAGCAGTTCCCAATTCATCCCAGTTCCATTTTCTAATTTCCTAGCTACCTAGGGATTTAAGGAGAGCTGGAGCGTGCAAGTTCACGGAATTTACGAGCCGACAGAAGATATTCCATCTAGATATCGTCTACGCTACCGATCTTAAACTATGTCCATGTGCGGGGGATGAGAACCCTGCACGGTTGAATAGCCTGAAATATACGCTCCTTACAATATCTGATCGCGTACGTAAGCTGCTGAAAAACGCTAGCCAGTGACGTAATTAATGTTTGCTGCCAAAATGAATCCCATGAATTCGATTCTTGCGGGCCAAAAGTGATCGAACACATAGAAGAGCAGACTTCTATTGCTCATGTCAGGATTTGTAGTTAGAGCGCCTAGGGCCGGAACCCCTGACCTGCGAGAGCGTTGCCTTTGTTGTTCCGGGCTGGTGTGAATCCCTGGCGCAGAGCCTCGTCCTACAGTTTATGGGACAATAGTAGTCAGATGAGAAGGCAGCCAAAGAGCATCAGAAATCGTCTCAATCTCACCAGGCAAGGAGAAGATAAAAGTCCCAGTTCACCCTGCCGTATGCGCATCAGCCTGAAGCCGCATCTTGAGCAGACCGGACCAAAAAGTATGAGACATCGATCCGGAAAAAGGATGTTTCGTAAAAGAGATATGTTCTGGGCATAGACAGCGTCCTCCCGTCGGAATGATTCTAAATACAGAGAGGTGATTCAGGATAAAATCAAATAGATAAGTTTATACAGTTCTGAGGAATGATCTATCATCATGGATTTCAGCCGGCGCTTTGATATGGCTGCGGGAGCCTTCGTCTTCCTGGTCTTTCTCACTACCGTGTACCTGACCAAGGATTTCCTCACCACCATTCTGCTGAGCATATTCCTGGTGTTTCTCCTCAAGCCGCTTTATGCAGTTTTCTTCCGGCTGACCCGGCAAAAGCAGATTTCCTCTCTTTTCTCCATATTGATTGTATTCGTGCTTATACTGGCCATATTGCTTGGCATCACCGGTGTGCTCCTGGTGGAGATATCCAATCTGGAGAAATCTGGAGCCTTATCAAGCGCCCAGTTTACTTCCCTCACCCAGGAAATCGATATATGGGCTAAAAGCGCCCTTCCTGCTTGGGTTCATAGTTATGTAAGCGATATAGTTTTGAAATATGTGCAGGAGATAAGTGACATTCCCGTGGCCATTGCCACCTGGGCCTTCCCCATTGTCCAAAGAGAGCTTTCCTCTTTTGCCTCTGAGCTTCCCGTACTCTTTGCCCAGTTGATAGTAGTGGTATTCTTCACCTACTACATCCTCATAGACGGCAAAGAGATTATTGGCAAGGCGGTGGATCTATTCCCCCGGCAAAGGCGATGGCTGGTCAAGAATTTCCTGAAGGAGCTAAACAGCATCTATACCACCCTTTTTACCGTCTACTTCAGCACATCGATGCTAAGCGGCGTATTGGCTGCTATTGGCTTTTCTATATTGGGCGTGCCTTATCCCTTTGTGCTGGGGGTCGTTGTGGGCGTCTTTACGTTCGTTCCCATGCTCGGGCCGGCGGTCGTATTCATTCCCCTGGCTCTATACTATCTGTTCCTGGGCGATATGATCCGTTCCCTGATGATCCTGGTATTCGGAACGGTCATGCTCATGGTGATACCGGAAAACGTGATCCGCCCTCATTTGGCCATGAAGAGCGCAAGGATTCATCCCATAGTCACGCTGCTCGCGTATACTGCCCCCATATTTGTGGTGGGAATTATCGGGGTGATCATTGGTCCTACACTCTACGGCTTTCTCCTGGCGACCTATCGAGCGATCATCAATAACCGGGAGACTTGATGATCGACAGCAGAGGTAGGATTATAGAACAATTTTAGATTCGCGCCCATGGAAAGCTTTATCTCTTTTTATAGGCCACTAGCTTAGTTCAGTTCCATGGAGCTTTAAAGATGGGTGCAGAGAATGGCTTGGAGATGCGTAGCGCTATTGAGGTTGCAGAGCTGCTGCTAACTGCAGATATTTATAACCATAAAGAAAATTTGACTGAAGATGACCTGCCCCCCAATATTCGCAAGCATTATTTCGATGTGCAGACCAAGAGTGTCAAGAGACCGATTTATGTAACCAGCGCAGATGCACAGAAGATCTATGGCATCGAGAACATCAAAGCGGCCATAAAAGATCTTACGTTTGTGGCTTTTGAGGAGTTTGGCTCCCAGCTGCGGCTAACTGTATTCGATGTGGCGGCCAAGTGGTTTGCCAATCAAAAGGATCTGGCCAGGATCAAGTCGAATCCCGTTTTAGCCTACTTCTATGAGAACTATGACTCTCTGAATGTGAGCTACGCCGAGGCTAAGAGCGCCAATAAGCCTCTATCTGCCGACCGGGAGTGGATCGATGCCCGCATAAAGGAGCTTTGCAAGGACTCCAAGGAGGCGGATGACCTTCTAAAGCTTGCCTACATCAAAGCCCCCGAGGATGTGAGGGACAGCATTGCCGGCCTGATTTTAACTGAGGATCAGAAGGCTGAGATAGAAAAGATGGGCAAGGCTCTGAAAAACCGGCAATATCTGCGAGAGATCGGCCTTTATGAGATTGGCAAGCTTCTTTTTATCGGCCCGCCAGGTACTGGAAAGACCACCACTGCTCGAGCACTGTCGAGTTGGTTTTCCCTGCCCATTGTGGAGGTTCGGCTCTCCATGATCACCAGCCAGTATTTGGGCGAGACCTCCAAGAATATAGACAAGGTCTTTGAGCTGGCCAAGAGGCTCAGCCCTTGCATACTGCTAATTGATGAGTTCGACTTCGTGGCCAAGACCAGGACCTCGGATGAGCACGGCGCTATGAAGAGGGCCGTCAACTCACTGCTCAAGGCCATAGATGAGATCAGCCTGGTGGAGCATGGCGTTCTACTCCTCGCGGCCACCAACCACCCTCAGCTCCTGGACTATGCTGCCTGGAGAAGATTTGACAAGGTATTGAACTTCCCGCTGCCTGACTTGGAGATAAGGCGCATGATCCTGGATAAGGTCTTGTCCCGCATTGATGCCGAGGTAGATACAGCCAAGCTGGCGGAGATGACGGAAGGCTACTCAGGTTCGGATTTGAGGTTGGTGATAAGAGATGCCGTTCTCAATGCTCTTCTGGAGGACCGCAGACATCTAGACCAGGAAGATCTGGAAAGGTCCATAGAGGAGTTCCGGCGCAGGATCTCCGACTACAAGCGGAGCATTACGGCATGAGGGCGGCATGAAGGTCACGCTCCTCGGCACGGGCGACGCCATAGGCACACCAAAGATCGGATGCAAGTGTCCGGCCTGCATGGACGCCCTGCGCGGGGGACGCAGTCGCAGGATGAGGTTTTCCGTTCTTATAGAGTCTGACGAGGATGACGGTCGGGTTTTGGTGGACAGCAGCCCAGACCTGCGCTGGCAGCTTTTGAAGAAGGATATCGCCAGTGTGGATGGTGTAATTTGGACGCATGCCCATTATGATCATTATGCCGGCTTTGGGGATTTTCACCGGGTGCAAAGCCACGTGGATGTCTATGCTCTCAAGGGCACCATGGACTATATCCTCAACTATCTTTATTTCCTAAATCCCGTGCGCCATGACGTAGTAGCCTATCAGCCCTTTGATATTGCGGGAATGGAGTTTACCCTCTTTCCCGTCAACCATCCGCCTACGGAGACGGTGGGCGTGCGAATTGACGACGGCCGCAGGGTAGTCGTGATCACCAGCGACACCAAGATGGAGATTCCGGTGGAAAGCCTGGAGCTGATGAAAGGGGCTGACCTGATGCTGGCGGATGCTATCACTCCACCGGGCTACACCATCAGCAAGCACATGACGGCAGACGAGGCCATGGCTTTGGGGGAGAAACTGGGCGCGAAGCGACTTATCCTCACGCACTTAAGCCATCTTTATCCGCCGCACGAGATGGCTCTCAAAAAATGGCCGCTGGGCCACGATATGATGGAGATAGTTCTCTAAAAAAATAATTCTTGATTTTTACTCTGGTGGATTTTATGAAAATAGTAATTATTTTGCTTCTTCTAATGCTGCAACCGCTTGCTGTGATGGCCACCTCTGAAATGTCCGGCGTCCTGGAGGTGGATGCGGAGAATGAATTGGCGGCAATTGCTCCTAATGATTTTAACACCACTATAAATTATAATTATGAGAATATCGATCGTCATGCTTTAAATGCGCCATCCTCCGTCGAGGCTTCAGTGGAAAGCTTGGCTGCCTATCTGGTAAAGCCGGCCGCAAACGATCGCGAGAAGGCCAGGGCCATATTCCAGTGGATCACAGAGAACATTGACTACAATGTTGAGGTTTTTTTCAAGGGAGGCAGCGGGGCCACGAATTCTGAGGATGTTTTAAAGAGCAAAAAATCGGTCTGCTACGGCTATTCCGATCTCTTCCTCTCTCTGGCAAAGGAAGCTGGTCTTGAGGCGGTAAGGATCAGCGGCTACGGAAAAGGATACGGATATGTGCCGGGCAAGAACTTCACCGGCCCTGCCAATCATGCCTGGAACGGCGTTAAGATAAATGGATCTTGGTATCTGATGGACACTACCTGGGGGGCGGGGTATGTAAACGGGGACCGGAAATACGTGAGGGAATTCGATGATCATTTCTTTATGACGCCGCCCTTCCAGTTCATCTATGATCACTTCCCCGAAGAAGAACAATGGCAGCTTCTCGAAGAGCCTGTCACAAAACAGGAGTTTGAGAATCTGGTCAATCTGGAATCTGACTTTTTTAATCTGGGCCTGAAGCTTGGCCAAAAAAATGGGACGATAAGTGCAAAAAAGCAGGTCAATGTCTCCATCTATGCTCCGCAAGATGTGGTGATGATGGCGGGGCTGGAGTATGCAGACCGCGGGGCATCAGCCAAGGCAGAGCTGGATGGGTATACATTTTGCCAGAGAGACGGGGACAGGTATGATATCTATGTGCAGTTTCCTGCTGCGGGAAGCTATGTTCTGAAGGCGTATGCCAAGCGAAGGGATGATCCTGGTAACTACGACTCTGTGTTAAAGTACAGGATAGACGCTGCTTCCGGCGATGTTGAGAGCCCCGGATTTCCTATGACCTATGGCAAGTTCAGCGAAGCAGGGGCATATCTTTTCAGCCCCCTGGAGGACAAATTGAAGGCCGGGGCGAGCTACCTGTTCCGGATCAGGGTTCCGGGTGCCCAAGAGGTGGCTGTGGTAAGCGGGGACGAATGGAGCCATCTTGCGTCGCGCGGGGATCTGTTCGAAGGGAATGCGACTGCTGGGAAGGGCGATGTGGGAGTGTATGCGAATTTTGGGGGAAAGGGATGGGAGGGCCTGGTGAGGTATGGGGGGGATTGAATTATGCTATTTGGCTGCTCAGCAGAAATCTCAAGTTTCCATTGATACTTTTATAAAGATACTCATATTATAAAGATTGCTGGATTATTTGGCAGATCGAATCATTTATAAATGACAAAGTTCTCCTAGTGAAACGGCGGCGGTGCACCCCGCTGCAAGCATCCAAGGCGCCGCCGCATGAAATTGGAACCAGGTTGGGCTGATCCAAAACTAAGTTGAACACGTATTCCCTTTATGCCAATCGCAGCAAGCTGCGGGTATTACGTTTAAAAATAAAAAGGAGGGACTAATGAGTTTGTTAATAGCAGTAGTAATAAAAGATAAGGTGCAATAATTTATTGAACATAATTTTATATTGAATTTAGGAGGGAATATATTGATGTATATGGGCGATTTGAAATTAATTGGAATTATACTAATAACTTTAGTTTCAATGATATCCTGCGATGCGCAGGATATCTCTGTATCTAACAATGTTGCGTATCCGTCAGACCATATAATATGGGCATCAGACTCGGTGAATTCTCCTCGAGAGGCTATGGTCGAACTAAATGTGACAGATTTGGTTAATAAAGAACGAAAGCCAATTACTGTCGTTATTGCTATCGATTGTTCAGGTTCTATGGAGAATTCAGATCCGCGGGAGGATCGTGTCAAAGCTGCAAAAAGATTTGTTGACCTCATGGCAGTCGACAAAGTAAATGATAAATTTGGAGTTGTACTTTGGAATGGGGCGATAATAGAAAAGCTTGAAACTACAGACAACATTGAAGCGGTAAAAAACTCTATTGATAATGCTGAAGCAAGTGATGGAACCTGTATCTGGGAGGCCCTAAATGCATCGGACTCCTTGCTGCAAGGTGCGACAACTGATAAAAAAATAGTTGTAATTTTCTCAGATGGATATGATGGATGTGAAATATCACGGAGTGTGGAAAAAGCTCGGGAAATGAAATCAAAAGGAATCACGATATATACAATAGGACTGGGAAGCAGCA
The DNA here is from genome assembly GCA_035527135.1 of Methanothrix sp. GTDB lineage: Archaea > Halobacteriota > Methanosarcinia > Methanotrichales > Methanotrichaceae > Methanothrix. The sequence continues at coordinate 12,972 of DATLBD010000074.1, forward strand.
AAATTGCAGACCTTGAGGCAATAGGCCAGTATTTCCATGTTAACAATCCAGGAGGAATAGTTAGCATTTTCGAAGAGGTAGTCGCTAGATTGAAGACTTCGCTGGAAAACGTCGAGGTTAATTATCTGCTGCCGAATGGAATTGAGGCTTATGATATGTCTTCGATTCCTGCTAACGCATCTCTCACTTCTTCTGGCGGCATAACTACGATTAATTGGGGTATTGGGCCAATGTACTATCAGCAGACAAAGACTCTTTCTTTCAAGGTTAGGTCCAGGTATAAGGGAACCTATCTTCTTGCCATGCCAAGTGATTCAATCGTGAGTTACAATGTACAGAATATCGGACCAGGACAGGCAACAATTCCTCCTACTAAAATAGAGGTGGATATGGAGTCTGAATTGTTCTACAGCGCAAGGGCCAAAGGCGGAAAAGTATCTGATGAATTTTATCCAGGATACAGAATTACGGGCTCAAAGGATATACGATGGAGCAATTTTGGTTGTCAGGATATAGTTATAAACATCACAACGCCAGAAATTCCTTGCAATAGGACCGTTGTCTTCGCAACAGATGCCTCGGGAAGCACACTGCATGGTTCATATGTAGACAGTATGATGGTCGGAATTGAAGGTGCATTAAGGAGACACCCAACGGTACAATATGCCAGGGTAGACTGGGATGTCACAGCAACCCCTGATTATGCCTCGCCAACTTTCATGATGGCAAGCAACTGGGGTACTGAATTGAGAAATAATCCTTTAGTGCTTTCGGAGACGGACGGGACGGAATATGCAGCGGGTTTGAATCGCGCCGTGCAAATGATCGTCAATAAAAAGAACGTATTAGATACACCATTCGATCGCAGAATAACCGATTATATGGTTGTATTCCTTACTGGCAAGAGCGAGTTTGCAGCAGGTAGCTTGTCTAGCGCCGTCCAAAGTGCAGCCCTAAATAATATTCCTATATACACTATTGGGCTGGATATAGATACCCGGGATCCGGCAACATCAGAGGAGGCATCCGTCCTGCAAAATGATATTTCCAATCCGACCCGCGGACAGTTTATTCCTTCAGGGAATAGTATTTCTAGTGTTGAAGCGATTGTTGACAAAATACTAAGTGAATCATGCAGAAGTAGAGAAGACATTCCGGCAGCCAGAAGTATGACTGTTATAGAGACAGTTTATCCATACTTTAGGGTCTTGGGTACGGAACCCAATTCCATAATAAAACCGCCAAATCCGGACGGGACAACAACTGTAATATTTAACCTTGGCAATGTTCCCGGTGCGGCAGAAAAGAGCTTGGTTATCCATACTGCCATAAATTTCTCCAAACTGCCGGTAGACGTAATCAGCCAAAGAACAAAAGTTGATTTCAGTCCCGACTCAGCTACTCCAGATTCAGTTGTATCCTATACATCAATGGTCGATAATACAACCAGACGCACGAAGTCACTACCTGAGGGCGAACTGGACATTTTCTGCGGCGAACCATGCTATGCTGAAAAAAATCCGGCAGTTCCAATGGTTGATCGGCAAAATACAACTCCGGTAAATGATACCTCGATGACTGACACTCCTAAGTCCGAGCCAGGATTCGAGGCGCTTTTCGCAGCGACAGTAATATCTTTGGCAGGGTATCTCCATCGCAGGAGGATGCACTGAGATAAAATAGCAGAGATGGGCAGATGTCCCATCAACGTTTTTTTCCCAGGTTATTTTTCCACTATTCTTTCAACTTTTATGGTCGATATAATTCCGGTAGTGAGCTGGATGAACTACAGAAGATGTTAGATGCTGGGGGGGTGGCAAGATGCTCCTCCTAAGCTTAGGGGTTAACGGGAGATAAAAGATCCAAATTTTGGCCCGCGTAGCCAGAAAATCGCTATCATAAAATGAGGAAATTTAACACACATTCCGCAGTAAGATCTCAAAATCTAACAAATTTGCTTGATAGTGATGTGTTCTATTTAAAACTTTTTGAAGAATAACAATTTTATGTTTTTAACTCATCATTTCCTGCCCAAATATAGATAACATTTTTTAAATTATATAAATTATATTTTCATAGCATTTTATTTATAATTATACTTATTAATAAACCTGCTCAGTCGGAGCCATGTGAATATCCGATGGTTGCAAAAGGAAAGATTAAGCTGCACCTCCCGTCCGCATGCGATCGTCCCCCTAAACCATCTATCCCTTTCGCATCTGCCAGTTTTGCCAAGCATAAATCTTGCTGTCGAATCCCGTAATAGGGCAAACCGCACCACAGAAGCCCCGCAAATGTCGTCCGAGTAGACCACCGTCGTCCGGCTCGTGTTCAATCGGGCGAAGGTATCCTTGAGCCCGTCTCTCGGCTTCAGCCTGCCCTCCTCCAGCACATTTTCGGGGCTGATGAAGGTGACATTGCCTGATTCTTGCCCTGCCGTACTCCTGAAAGCTCCTGGCGTCCACCATCTGGGCCTGGCCGGATCTGATATAGTCATAATCGGCCAAGAGCTCCGCCCGCTGGCTTGGAACATAGTTGACAGGAGGGCGCTACGTTCTCCTTTGTCTCCATGGGCAGGCTCGCCAAAAACCAGTTGTCAAGACCGCCATCCAGTGCCATTACCTCCTCCTGCTCCAAGTAGCGCAGCATGCAAAGAACAGCCTTCACCTCTCCTGAGCGCGTGCGGGGCGGACGGGCCCAACTGAGCGACGACGCTGTGGCCCCGCACAGTCCTGCCCGCGGGCGGCTCCGGCGCAAGCCCTAGATAAGGATACGAAAAATCGAGCGGTTAACAGGAGCGCCTGCCCAAGGCCATGAAGAGATGACCAATGACCAGTCAAGGATTAACTTGGGTTCTGTGAATCAGGACATTCCCAGCCGATCTTTTATGGCCTGGACATCCGCCTGTACTTGCCTGAATTGTATCGCATATCCCGGCTGGATGTCTTCTCTCATGCCTTTGATCTCGTCCAGCGTTGCACCTGTGGTTTTCCGCACCGCTTTGATGTCGCCTTTCATCTCTTTCAGATCATCCCTCATATCCAGGAGCAACGGGATAGCCTTGTCCAGTTGAACGAAAGAGCAAAACATGGCAACATCACTGGTTCGCCCCACTTCGTCGTCGTAATCCTCAAAAGTCACCTTTGAGACATCTGCTGAATCAGGCTTATTCTTCTCAATTGTCTGCAAGAAAGCTGTGATTCTGGCTTCGTCTCCTTCCACCAGGGCTATGACTTCCTGCTGGCCGTCTTCTTCCCAGTTGTAGGTAGAGAGTCCTGGCAGGGCCAGGTTCATAGCATGCCTGAGCAAGAATACACGATATCCCACATCATGTACTTTGGGCCCCGCAATCTTGACTTTCAGCTTCATGTTCTCGCTAATGTTTGTTCGTTGAGCTATTTGGCTGTTTCCCTAAACCATCTCCTCCTCTCGCTCTTCCCAGTCCTGCCAGCTATAAATCCTGCTATCGAATCCCATGACCTGCAAAGCAAACCAGACCACAGAAGCCCCATAAATATCGTCCGAGTAGACCACCACCGCCCGGCTCGCATTCAATCTGGCGAATATGTCCTTAAGCCCCGCCCCTTCCTTCAGCCTGCCCTCTTCCAGCACATTTTCGGGGCTGATGAAGGTGGCATTGCCTATTCTTGCCTTGCCAAAGTCCTGAAAGCTCCTGGCATCCACCATTTGTGCCTGGCCGGACTTGACATAATCGTAATCAGCCCAGAGTTCCGTTCGAGGATTCGCAACGTAGCTGACCGGCGGACGCACGTTATCCTTTGTCTCCATGGGCAAGCTCGCCCCTATCCAGTTATCCAGCCCGCCATCCAAAGTCCGCGCATCCTCATGCCCCAGGTAGCGCAGCATCCAGAGGACCGCTGCTCCCTCTCCGGAGCTAAAGGAGTCGCTGTAGACCATCACAGCATCCTGATTGGAGATTCCTGCCTCGCCCAAAATCGCTACCAGCTCCGATACATTGCGCAGCGTTCCATTTTCATTAAAAAAGCGCTTAGCAGGAATGTGAACGGCACCTCTGATATGAGCCTCACCAGGCGTTCGGCGGCTCGATACATCCAGCACCACATCCTTTTCAGAGATGGCATCCAGAGACTTTAGCATGCCGGGTGCAGGGAATAGGTCTGCTCTGGAACCGGGCAACACATACACTCCCGTGAGCTTGGGGACTGTACTGTTTACGGTTTTGTTAACAGCTCCGCCTACAGGCTGGCCTGCCTGGAAGCTTCCGGAACTAAAGCTGCTCGACTTTGTGTTCTGATTTGCGGTTACACCCACAAGGGGGACATCAGAGTTGATGAAAGCCTGAGCCGATGCCGTCCAGGATTCACCACCTCCTCCGCAGCCCCCTACAGGACAGGCTCCCTGGACACTGGCCAGAGAGAATGCTAGCATAATAATTGCCGAAAAGAAAAGCAAACTGGTCTTCATCGAAGACATTTCCCGCTGCGCTTATATTTAATATTATGTTCACTATTGCATGCCCTGGAAAGCAAGAGAATGCACCCGACAGCTTCGCCATATGGTAATGATCCTTATGAGTAGAATCTGATCATCTTCTCCTTCTGCTGCTCTGCAGAGATGCTTGCTGCTGGTTGATTTACCATTCGTCCAAATGTCCCCCCGCATTAAAATATATTTGCATAAGAATTCAAGTATTGGTGGGACAGATGGTACAAGTAGATGGGACTGATCTGGCTTACAAAGGCCCCTGGGTGAGATGCGCTCATTAATAAGCAAAGGTTTATCCCAAACATTTGAATCCGACTACAGCTTTCCGAGGGCTACTTGCCGATTATTTGGTCGATTTTCAATTCCCAACTACCCTTGTCAATTAGTCGGAAGAGGTTTTTAAAGCTGCCCCGAAGAGATGTGCTGGGGACTCATTTTAGCCTTTTATCTAAGACCTAGGCTTTTTGCGAATATTCCTAGCACTTGCTTTACTTGCTTTCTTCTTTGACTCGAATTTCCCTCTTAGAACTTCACAACCAGGACTATTCACAATCTGGCTGAGCAGAGAATAGAATAAGAGAACGGGGACGTCTCGGTGTTCGTCCAATATCTCTCTACGAAGGTCGTAGTTTTTCGGCACATCAAGTTCGTTTAGCAAAGCATAGCCAAGCAGAGTCGCAATTTTTGCGTTTCCTTCGAGCACATCCTCCCAATAAATCATTTTCCCAGCTTTTGCAGAGACTTCATTTTTGAGTTTGCCAATTAACTCTAGCACAAGTGGATCTTCTTTCGCCTCCTCTAGAGTTTTGCAGCGGTCAAGAAGCTCAATTGTTGGAACATCACTGGATACGTCATTGCCAGCTAAGACGTTTTGTTTTACTTCGGCGATAAAATCAATTATCAGCGGAGTCTTTCTTGCGTTTTCCAAAGAATGGCATCGAAGAAGGGAATCCTCTTTTTCAATTGTTTTTCTTGTCATCTTGACCTCAGTTACATATCCATCTTATATTTTCCTACGTATAAGAGCAATGGGATGCTAGGAAACGATATAAGGTTTTACTGGAGCAACTTCAAGCCCTAGGGAATTCTCCTGGCGGGGAGTGATGTCCTGCATAAGTAATATATGTTTGAAGGTCAAACTCATTTTATGAGCAAAATGGAGATCATCCAAAGTCTTATCGGTGATATTCCAGTTCTCTCCGTATCTGGTAAGATTGATGCCGTGACTTCCAAGGACCTTGAAGCTGCTTTGATTGGATTAATAGATCAAAATAAAAAATTTTTGTTGGTTAACATGGAAAAGGTGGAGTTCCTCAGCAGCTCTGGTCTGCGAGTGCTCATGGCATCCCTGAACAAGCTCAAGCACAAAGATGGCGATCTGTTGCTTGCGGCCTTGCAGCCTTTTGTAAGAGATGTCTTCTTTATGACAGGAGCCAATCGATTTTTTTCCATCTATCCCAGCCAGGGAGAGGCGATCAAAAGCCTTCAAACGCAAAGCTGATAGTCGCTATCATTGACGTCGGCACAGGATCTGAAACCACCAGGATCTGATAATCCACATGGTTACTTCTCTCGTCAGCAATTCCCTGGTGCTGCTCCAGGCAGTAAGCGTTATCGTGGTAGCGGCCCTTTTAATTTCTCGCAGCAGATATTTCACAGAGATACTGGATGGGAGGGCAACATGGAAAAGCCAGTTGGTTCTTGTTCTATTCTTCGGGGCAGTCTCAATTTACGGCACCATCATCGGCATCAATGTATGGGGCGCCATCATCAACGTCCGCGATCTGGGGCCGCTTGTGGGTGGTCTCGCCTGCGGGCCGGTGGTGGGTGTGGGTGCAGGACTTATCAGCGCGGCTTTTCGCTTCTCGGAAGGAGGCTTCACTGCTCTAGCCTGTAGTATAGCGGCAACTCTGGCAGGTCTCTTGGGTGGGCTGGCCTACCTCCGCAAAGGTAGGTTTCCAGGGGTTGTCTTCTCGGTCATCTTTGCCATCATCTTCGAGCTCTTCCATATGGTGCTAACGCTGGCCATCTCCCGGCCCTTTAATCTTGCTCAGGATGTGGTAGAGGAAGCCGCCGGACCCATGGTCCTAGCCAATGGAGCGGGCATGCTCATATTCGCCTTTATCATTTCCAATGTTATCACGGAGAGAGAGACCAAGAGGGAAAGGGACAGCTACCAGCTGGAGCTGCAGAAGAAGCAGGCGGAGCTTATGGTCGCCGCTGATATCCAGAAGAGTTTTCTTCCTGAGAAGATTCCTTTTCTGAAAGGATTCGATATCACGGCCACTACCATTCCTGCTAGAGAGGTGGGTGGAGACTTTTATGACTTCATCATTCAAGACGAAAATCTGCAGCTCGTGATCGCAGACGTGTCCGGAAAAGGTGTTCCTGCTGCATTGTTCATGGCCCTCTCCCGAACCATTGTGCGAGTGTGTGCTACTCCTCACGATAGGGCGGCCGAGCGGCTTAGCTGTGCCAATAACATGATCGTAGCAGATTCTCGTTCTGTAACTTCAGGGATGTTCGTTACTCTGTTTTTTGCCAGTTTGAACCAGAAGGATCGAAGCCTGGTTTATGCCAATGCCGGCCACAATCCGCCTCTACTCTATCGGGTTGCTGCGAGCAGCATAGAGACGATGGAGGTCACTGGCGTTGCCCTGGGAATGAGGGCGGATATGGAATACGAGCAACGGCAGGTTGCCCTTGAATCAGGGGACATCTTGCTTTTATATACAGATGGCATCGTGGAGGCCATGAACGACAAGGAGGAACTCTTCGGCCAGAAGAGGCTTAGATCCTCCCTGGCCGCTGCCACAGAGCTCTCTGCCCAAGGGATACTGGATAGCATTTTGCGTGATCTGAGGCAGTTTACTGAAGGTGAAGAGCAGTCGGACGACATAACAGCCATAGTGATTAAGGCGGAGGAATGATCTGGCACCCGACAGCAAGAGCTACATCTGCGCAGTTGCCTTTACCGCTAAGGCAGAGCTGGATAAGATCCCGCAAATAAAGGAGTCCATTGCAGAGATCATGAAGAAGAGCGGATTCGACCAGCGAGAGGCGCTGGAAGTCCAGCTGGCAGTGGAAGAGGCCTGCACCAACATCGTCCTTCATGCCTATGAGGGAAAAGCGGGTTTCATTTACGTTTCAATCTGGATTGAAAAAGACAGATTGAAAATCATGATCGCAGACGATGGCCCTCCCTTCGATCCCACAGAGCATGTGACTTTTCATCATATCACCCATGATGATATTGAGGGGCCTGTGGGCGGCTGGGGAATCGGGCTTATCAGAACGCTCATGGATGAAATCACTTATGAGCGACGCCCCGGAAAGAATATTCTTTGCCTGGTAAAGAAAAAGAAACAAGCAGCGCAATGAAGTATTCAGCGATCTGATAACCTGTGCCATTTTGGACTTGGCTGGTGTAATGGGATTTGAAGATTATTTATAATTTTGAGAACCAAAAAAACTTTATTTCAGTAAGACATTTCAGAATTGGAAATTCAAAATGCCCAGAAAACCCACCAATCTTATTTACGGAGTTGATGATGAACCGCCTCTCACGACTACGTTGCTTTTGGGCTTTCAGCACATCTTCATCTTATCCATTGCCTTCATCTTTCCAGTAGTGATAGTAAGCGAAATCGGTGGCTCCCCCGAGGATGCGCAAACCCTCATTTGCATGGCCATGCTGGCCACGGGCTTCTCCACGGCTCTGCAGGCCTTGAAAAAAGGGCCGGTCGGCTCCGGCTACCTCTGTCCTCTGGTGAATGGCCCGGCCTTCGTGCCAGCATCGCTTTTGGCGGGCAAGGCAGGCGGCCTAGAACTTATATTTGGCATGACGGTCGTTGCTGGCATCTTCGAGGCTCTGTTCTCCCAGGTGGTGGGCAGAATGCGCAAGTTCTTCCCACCGGAAGTGACAGGAACGGTGGTGCTCATGGTGGGAGTGGAAGTGATCCCCATCGCCGTCCCCAAGTTCTTTGGGGTGGACGGTACACATCCGGGGGTTCAGGCGCTGCCTTTTATGGTAGGGTTGATCACTCTGGCCGTTACGGCAGGATTCAATGTCTGGGGCAAGGGCAAGATGCGGCTCTACTCTCTTTTGATCGGCATGGTTGCAGGCTATGCAGTCTCCTTTGCTACGGGCATCTTGACCGTAGATAAGGCCAGGCTGATCCTTGACTCTGCCTTTTTCCAGCTTCCCGAGATGGGCAAATTCGGAATGTCGTTTAGCGCTGTCATGCTCGTGCCCTTCCTTGTGGCGGCCCTATCCTCCGCGCTGAAGACTATGGGCGATCTCACCACCTGCCAGAAGATCAACGATACCGATTGGAGGCGAATCGAGATGCGGTCCATAAGCCGCGGGATGCTGGCCTGCGCGGCAGGAAACATAACCTCCGGGCTTTTAGGGGCCCTGGGCCAGTCGGTTTCTTCGAGCAATATCGGCCTGTCCATCGCCACCGGCGCGACCAGCAGGCGCATCGGCTATGCGGCAGGCGGCATTCTCATGCTGCTGGCCTTTTTTCCCAAGTTGGCCGCTATCTTCGTAATCATGCCCACGCCGGTGATGGGCGCGTCTCTGGTCTTTGCGGTTTGCTTCATGATCATGGCTGGAATACAGATAATCATGTCCCGCATGATCGATGCAAGAAAGACCTTCGTGGTGGGGCTCTCCATCATCTTCGGGCTGAGCTTCGATGTCGTGCCCGGACTTTATGCAGGCGTTGACCCAATGCTAAGGCCCATGCTGTCGTCGTCTCTGGCGCTGGCCACGGTCTGCGCCGTGGTGCTCAATGTCTTCTTCCGCATGGGCATTAGCCAGAAGTTGGAGTTCGAGATCGATCCGGCTGTCGATACCTCGGAGAAGATATTTCAGATCATGGAGAAGCAGGGCGGTGCCTGGGGCGCACGGCGAGAGGTCGTCTTCAATGCCATTGCAGCCATGAACGAGCTGCTGGACGCGGCTCCTTTCTTGAATCTATTGGGAAAGAAGATCGCTCTGAGCGTTCAGTTCGATGAATTCAATCTGGATGTTCGAGCGGTCTATGAGGGAATGCCCTTCGATATTCCAACTTGCATGCCCTGCATCGACTCCATGCATGATGTCGAGGCGACCTCGCTTGCACTCGCTGCTTTCACCATGAGCAGGTACGTGGATAAGATGAGCTTCTCGACAAAAGACGGGAAGACCGAGCTTCATATGCACTTCGAACATTAGAGACATAGCTCGCTTTTGCATCAGTGTGGGCGCGGCGCACTTCCAGCGATGTGTTGTTGCGATCAAGCCGGCTTTAGGATGCTAGAGGAGTCGGGGGGAGCCATGGGGCCTAGATCTGAAGCTGACTGTGAGGTAGAGCTTGACGGTCCACGATCAATAGTTGGGCGACTATGGAAAATGAGGCCGAGCTGAGGGG
>DATLBD010000075.1:0-24855 GCA_035527135.1 Methanothrix sp.
GTGATGTGAATTGCGCCCCTCCATTATCGCAGTTATATGATTATCTTCAATATTTAAATTTTGGGTTGATGATCGCACATTATGATTCATGGTGTTTCGGAAGAAAAATAGGGTTTTGATTGGGTGGCTGAATAGTTACGAGGATTCTATCTCTTGAACTACCCAATCGAGAGTTTCGAGTAGCTGTCTAAGTGAAGAAGCATCTTTAAACGTAGATAGAAAAATGTTAGGGCGTCTTGTTATAGCATTTTCAGGGATATTTACCCCTGGAATTTGGTTAAATCGGTTTAAAAGTTCTCGGCGCTTCGTTTCGTCGCTAAAAGCAGACCTGCTCATTAACCATTGAAATTGGATTTCAATCTTTCCATAAGTCCAAATTGCTATAGGATAATAAGTTTCATCGTTATGATCCAACATCGGATAAAATGATCCGTCATTTTTGCCTTTTCCCCACCAGAATCTGGGCAATTTATTTAAAGACCATTGCAAGACCTTCTTTGCTATCTCTGCTTCTTCAATGCCTCTTCGTGTTTTAAGTTCCTTGAAGAAAGATTCCTCATTCCATTGCCTCTCTGAAGTAGCACTGATGTTTTTCTTGGTTCTAGCTTCCTCTGTCTGACCATAAACTCTTGAAACGAGAGACTTAAAGTCCTGACCTGAAAATTGCTTGATCTCAACGGCCAGAACTTCGGCTGGAGTCATTTGTTCGTTAAGAAATTCAACTATGCGCCGCAGCTCTTTGGGTATCTCATCTGCAACAAAGAGCATGCGTATTTTCCCTGCTTGTAGGTTGGTCTTTGCCTTCTGCCAGAAGGCTTCGGAATCTTCCGAAGGATCCAAAAAGGCTTCCAGTGCATCCTCCGAATTGAGACCTTTTGCCCGACATGTCGCATCAAACTTAGCTCGGATCTCTTCTACTGGCCAGTAGACGATGGCGTTGGCGGCATAATCGAGCATCTGCCCTACAACTTTGCGCCGGATACGCGTATCGCTGCTTCGCTTAACCTCTACTAAGGTGGGAATGGCATCCTGGTCTAAAAACAGGTGATCAACCGACCAGCGATCGCTACCATTTTCTTCTGAGGGCAGTGATGCCTCTCTAGAGATTAAAAGCCACCGTCTAGGTTTTGCGTCGTTAATTTGATTCCCTGCTAGAAGGTTCGGGTATTTAGCAAGCAGTTCCTGGAAATCGGCTTCTGGTCCGTAGCTCTCCTCAGACATCTCTACTAGCTGTCCATCCGCCTGGATCAAAAACACGCCGCCAGCCAAGACTGCCTCCACCCCAACGTGATTTTAATTTATATTATAAAAAAATGATCTAGAGTAGCCCCATATTCTCAAGCTGCATCCGGACGATGTGCACGCCTTCCTCGCACTCCGCTGGGCTCTTGCCGCCCGTCACCACCAGTTTGCCGGAGCTGAAGATGAGCACTACTACTTTGGGTACCTTGATCCTGTAGACCAGCCCGGGAAACTGCTCCGGTTCGTACTCGATGTTCTCCAGGCCCAGGCCGAGGGCAATGGCGTTTAAGTTCAAGTCAGTCTTCAGATCTGCGGAGGCCACAATATTCTGAACGTGGATCTCAGGTTCCAGGTCGATTTTCTCGAAACCTATGGACTTGAGTGTCTTGGCCATATTGGTTATGACTGTACGAACGTCCTCGACGTTCTTGGCTCCCGTGCATACCACCTTGCCGGAAGTGAATATTAGAAAAGCAGCTCTGGGGGCTTTAACTCTGTATACAAGGCCGGGAAACTTCTCTTTATTATACTCTGCGCCCTCCAGCTCCGCCTCGATCTTGTGCAGGTCGAACTCTTCTGCCAGCTTGGTAGATGCCACCACGTTCTCAATATTAATTGTGGACTCCATACTCAAGTATCTCCAGATTATCCCTTATAAACTGGGGGTATATAAACATGAGTATTTAAGATTTATAAACGGCTTATAAACTGGTTATAAGTGGCTCATAAACAGCATGAGGATCAATGATAAATTCTCCCTCCAAAAAAGATGAAAATAGGCAGACGGGGCAAATGAAAGGCAGGCCCGATCAATCCTTTTTCCTCCACTTGATCTTCTCTCCTTTCCTCTTCAATACTCCGCTCTTCTCCAGTACCCTGGCCAGCTCCTCTGCGGCATCATCTCCATAAACGTTCAGGGTTCTCTCCTCATCCTCTAAATGCAGGGTGCATTCTTCGGTAAACTGCGCAAAATCCATCTTGCGGGAAGAGGGTGATGTGGCCAGCTTTTCGATCAGCAATCCCATGGCCTTGAGGCGCTGGGCTTCTGAGGGATAAGCATCCCAGAACTCGTCATCAATCTCGCTGGCAAGGGGGGTGGTGAACTCATCGACGAAGATGGTTATTGCCTTTTCCAGATAAAAATCAATATCGCATTTCAACTGCTTCGGCCTGGGATCGTAGTCCTCCGGCTCGACCATTATCTCTAGAACCGGATCGTCCAGCTTATTTTCGAATGGCTCGCCGATTTTTACATCGTTTGCGAATAAGACCATGTTGGCAAAGATCCGGGCTCTGGAAGTGCTCAGAGCATTGTCCTTCCACTCTTCGGAGCCGAATTTCAGAGACTCCATCTCTTCCGGGGAGAGGCTTTCCGGATTTTCAGACAGCGCCAGGATCCGGTCTCTCTTCTCCATCATGAGTGGGTCCAGCTCCTTTAGGAAGAGGTCCTCGAAATTCTCGGGCGTGGCCTGGGGCAAAACGCTCCTTAGAGCCGACAAATAGCGCTCGATCTGGCTGGTGTCTTTTATTAGCTCTTTGATGCCGCTAAGCCTGTCCTTGAGGGTGTAAGTTGCATCCTCCTCCATCACCAGGCAGGGCTTTGACTCCACCTTGAGACCGGCCTTGTCCAGATAGCTCTTGATCTCTTTGGCCGTCTCTTCCTCGTACTCTCCCAAATAGAACATGGACTAGGTAAATGCTGAGATGGGCTTAAAAAGGTTTAGTTGCAGACGCAAATCTGCATGCAAGGGCTACTTCCGTGAATGATTCCGTGAATGAAGCGCGATTCTGTTGACGACCACTCCTTCTCCCAAGCTTCTGGCCGATCTTTAGCTCATGGGAATTTGCTTAAAATATGGAACGCCTTAATATTAATATCTTCTTAAAAGAATAGCATTTCAATGAATGTGATCCTTGCTCAGCCTATAAAATAATGTGGTGAAGCACTCACTCTTTCTTCAGACCATCGAGTGCATCTTTCAACTTCTTGTAGGTCACTTGCAGGGCCTCAGATATCACCCGATTGTCGGAGAGCACGGGCATGAAATTGGTGTCGCCATTCCAGCGGGGCACAATGTGCAGGTGAACGTGGTCGGCAACGCCCGCTCCACCCACCAGGCCCATATTTATGCCCAGATTAAAGCCGTCCGGGTGCATGGTCTTCCTCAGCAGCTCTACGCATAAATCGGCAAGCTGCATCATCTCCTGCTGCTCATCTGCCGCCCAACCGGAGAGCTTGGCCGTGTGCCGGTAGGGAACGACCATCATATGGCCGTTATTGTAGGGAAACGCATTCAAGATGATGAAGTGATACTTGCCGCGGTGAAGAATATAGTTGTCTTCGTCCTTCTTCTCGGCGGGCTTGTCGCAAAATATGCAGCCTGGGGGCTTTTTGCTCAAGATGTAATCGATTCTCCAGGGAGCCCATAAATTTTCCATGCTATTTCTCCTCTCTTTGCCAGACGAGTTTTCTTCCCAGAACCTTAGGCTTTCCCTCTATAAACATCTTTATCGCCTTGGGGTAGGCTTTGTACTCTGCCCTCTGAATCCTGGCCTTGAGGCTATCATGGGTATCGTTCTCCAAAACGGGCACCGGTCTCTGGTAGACAATGGGGCCATGGTCCACATCCTCATCCACAATATGAATGGTCGTTCCCGTCCATTTTACTCCGTATGCCAGAGCCTGGGAGAAGGCATCCATGCCCCGAAATGAGGGCAGAAGAGCGGGATGAATATTCAGGATCCTGCCCTTGTAATGGCGGACGAATAGGGGTGATAAAATCCTCATGTAGCCGGTGAGAATCACCAGTTCCACGCCAGCTGCCTCCAGATGAGCGATAAGCTTTTCATCATACTCCTCTCGGCGCAGGTTGGAGGGATCGATAAAATGGCCGGGAACGCAAAACTCTTTTGCGATCTTGAGTGCTCCTGCATCCGGCTGATCGGTGAGAACGATCTTCACCTGGGCAGGCAGCCTACCGCTCTGCTCTTCCTGCAGAATATAGCGTAAATTCTCTCCCCTGCCCGAGGATACGATGCCTAGAGAGGTTGTCAAATCAAGAACTCACTTGCCAATTGTGATCTCAATTGCAGAGACATTGGTATCTCCCCGGTCGGTGTTGAGGATCTCCGTAGAGATGGATATGCCCTTTACGGTGACATTTGGCAGAAAGCGGGACCTTGAAACCTCCGCTACATCCACAGCCCTGGAGATCGCGCGCCCCCTGGCCATGATCCTGACATCCTCTGCGCCGCTGTTGAACTGTGTAACCACTGCCAGCACGTAGTTCATCACAGGCTTATTGCCGACGAACACGATATCCTCTTGCGCCATTGGTTTATCACCTTGGAATTAAATTAAACCTAACGATCATATCATACATAAAGTTGCTGATGACTGTGCTGGGCATGACTATGCTGGGAAAGGCAATTTAATGGATTCAAAGGTATCTGCCCCGTGCCTTTATCTCTTTGACCCTTTGCAAGACCGCTTCTGCCTGAGGGTAAGTCCGGGTGTATCCGGCTACAAAGCCCTCAATCAGCTCCTCGGGCTGGTCGTGCGTGCTCTCCAGGGTCTGAAAATATACATGCACATCCACTCCCTGCGCTTCCACAGTCTTTTCGTAAAATGATAAGCCAAAATCGATGAGACAGATCTTGCCGCGTGAGAGTATCATGTTGGAGGTGGTCAGGTCCCCATGCACAATTCCGCCCCGGTGGAGTCTTCCCACCGTCTCTCCCACCATCTCAGAGATCTCCTGGTTAATGATATCCTTGAGCTTCTCGCCCACTACATTCTCCATCTTCAGCTCAAAGCGAGATACATCGCAGATGATGGGCGTGAGAACTCCATGTTTGCGGGCGTCAGATGTTATCTTGGCCTCTCGCAGGGTTCTCTCCTGTCGAATCCGCTCATCGAGCACCGGCTGCCGGTAGCTTTTGGCAAGCCGTCGCTTCTTGACTATTCCATTCTCCAGAGTAATTACTGCTTCTGCGCCTCTGCCTATCTCCATAAATCCTCTTTTCGTTTCCAGGCCGTAACCAGGCCGATGCAGCCCGTTATCATCATATCCCCGCCAGGAGATGCAGCCACCGCGCCCTTCAAGGCTCCGCTGGAGAGAAACATCTGTCGGCGGGGGCCGGTAACAAGAGTGGTCGCCACCTTGCCGGGAACACTTTCGATATAGGCCCCATGGCCTCCGTCCTCGAAGACCTCGCTATTCTTCAATGTTCCGTTGCACAGCTTCCTCGCATACTCTCTCAACTTTTCCGGGGAAAGCTCTGAGGTATGGTGCTCAAAGATGCCTGTGATCCGATCCTCGGCCAGCAGGGCGGCCACAGTATGGCCGTTACCGAAATTGATTATGAGCGCGGGCCTGTCATCCGGCACATCCAGGGCGGCACCAAAGATCGCTGCTGGGCCGGTGTCCATGAGAAGCGGCTCGATTCCTGCTTTTGCCAGGGAATCTCGAACGGCCAGCATCCTGGTCATGGCCTTGGGGGGCTCTTTGTAGGCGAAAGCCTCCAGGCTCCCGCCGGAGCGGATGGCTACAGCCAGATGCTCAAATCGAACCAGGCGGTTTGAGCGGTCGGGAGAGTAGCCATGATCCTGCACGGCTACCGCCAGATCTCTGGGTAGTGCGATATCGAAGATCTGCAAGGCACGGCGAAGCGCGGCAACATCTATGTCTCCCGTCTCGATAACCTCGGCTTGGCCTGGGGCCTCCTCTTGAATCGAGACACCTAAGGCCGCCACGCGCTCAAGATTGTCATTTATGGTTGCTGCTGCCGATGCCGTAGCATAAACCTGGAGTCCCGCGGCCAGATGCCATCTTATTGCTGCAGTAGAGGCTCCGCCCCCCATGGTCGGCCCGCGCAGGAATACATCCCTGCCCGCCAGCCTGGCCTGGTTTATCCTGTTTCCCACCAGCACGGTTTGGCTGGGCAAAACCATCTTGGTCGAGCCTTCCAGGGATACGTCCTCCGAATAGAGCAGAATGTCCTGGGTGCCTGCCCCCACATCAATTGCTAAAAGCGACATAGATCTTCCTTCTAACCAACTGTTGGGTATTATATCTCAATTTCACGGGGAAAAATTTTATCCTAATCTCATAAAGGAAATAGCATGATCATAGATGTAGTGGTCGCGAGCACATCCCGCTTTCAAAAGTTTGGGCCCGTGAGAAGCCCTGACAATGCGGAGGATCTATCCGGTAAGGTGATCTTGGAAAAAATCAAAGCGGCAGGACATACCGCCCGCTACTCTCTTTTGCCGGACGGCTTTGTGCTGCGTGAGGCAGTGGAAAAAAGTGATGCTGATGCCATTGTCATCTGCGGAGGCACCGGGCTTACTCATCAGGACTTAACCCTGGAAGCCATTGAGCCGCTTTTTGAAAAGACGCTTCCCGGATTTGGTGAGATCTTCCGCCATAAAAGCCTGGATGAGGTAGGCACTCGCGCCATGCTCACCCGGGCTGCGGCGGGAGTTTATCACGGCAGGCCCGTCTTTTGTCTGCCCGGCTCGCCGGGCGCGGCGCGACTGGGTCTGGATCTCATCCTGGCGGAAATAGGGCATATTCTTGGGCATATACGGGAATAAAAGAGAAAAATAGTATTAATCATATTAATTGTTATTGGACCGCAGTAGCCTTTTATATCATTAGCACTCTGATAATGATATAGAGTTATCAGGGAGAAGATTGGCCAATGGAGACAGAGATTCCAGTGCGAGATATCATGACCCGGCCGGTGATTACAGCAGAAGCCAGCTTGGACATTTTAAGCGCTGCCAAAAAGATGGGCTCGGCCAATGTGGGCAGTCTGATAATAGTATCCCGCGACAAGCCCACTGGCATTCTGACGGAAAGGGATCTGGTAAAGAAGGTCATAGCCCAGGGAATTGATCCCAGAAGTTTGAAGGCGGCAGAGATCATGAGTTCTCCCGTAGTTTCCATTGAACCTGATGCCAGCCTACGCGACGCTGCAGTTCTTATGCTTCGCTCTGGAGTAAAGCGGCTGCCTGTGATATCAAAGGGGAAGCTAGTGGGCATAATTACAGATACCGATCTTGTCTCTGGGTCATCCCTCGGTTTGAATGAGATTTTAAGCGATTTATTGGAGATGCACCGAGAGAGCGTTCATTTCGACCAACCCCAGGGGGTGGTGCGTGGAATCTGTGAGGTTTGCGGCCAGCTCTCAGATACCTTGGAGGACGTGAATGGGGAGCTGCTCTGCTGGAGTTGCAGGGACGGAAGTAGGTAGAATATCATAATTGCTGGACAGCAGGGGAATAATGATGCTTGTAGAAGATATTTTGTCCAGAGATCCTCTATACGTTGAGGATTCCACTTTTCTGACTAAAGCGCGTCAGATTATCCGAGACAACCATGTGCGCGGATTGCCGGTAGTAAACAGCAAAGGCATTGTCATGGGAATCGTAACCAACCAGGATATGCTGCGTGTGACCTCAACCAAGTCCAATGTGACTGTATCGGGCTATGTGGTGCAGGTTCCTATTGTGACGGGGCAGATGGATGTTCTTGATGCCGCCAGGCTCATGCTCAAGGAAAAGAGAACTTTGCTTCCTGTAGTCGAGTCTGAGGAGAAACTCGTGCTAAAGGGCGTTGTTAGCCTTTTGGACGTGTTTAAGAACATTGATTTGGATAATGCGCCAAAAAGCCAGGTATCCGAGGTTATGACTACCAAAGTTGTAACCACTCGCCCTGATGATTCCGTAACCCGGATCTGGGATCTTATGGTCGAGAAGGATTTCACAGGCCTTCCGGTGGTCAGGGACGGCAAGCTCATAGGAATGATTACCAGATTTGATATGCTGAAAGGCACAGCCAGGATCGGCAAGGAGAGTGAGAGAAGGCCGCCGGACTCGATGCAGATGCCTGTAGAGAAATTCATGAGTTCGCCATTGTATAGCGTAAAGCCGGAAGATAGCGTGTGCACCGCCATCGAGCTGATGCTCAAGTATGACGTGGGCAGGATGACCGTGGTGGACGACGGAAAGCTCGTGGGAATTGTGGATAGAAACGATCTGATCAAAAGCTACCTTGGTGAGTGAAGATGAGCAAAGGGCCAACAACGGGAAAGGATGTAACAAGGATTCAGCAAAAGAACGATCGCATGCCTGTAGCTCCTGGTTCGGGAGATAGAGGACCTTTACAATTCGACTCCCGGCACGCCAAGCGGACAAGCGATGTGGTGGGTGTAGCTTCGCCGGACGTTGTCACCGTTCCGCCTACTACCACTATCATGAGCGCCATAAAGACCATGATCTTTTATGGCTTCTCCCGGCTCCCCATCGCAGATCCTGGCACAAAGAGGCTGATTGGCTTTGTGACCTCTGTGGACGTGGTGGACTTCCTGGGCGGGGGACTGCGGCACAACCTCTTGCGAGAAAAGTACGGCGGAAACATCTTCTCCGCCATAAATGCCGATATCACAGAGATCATGAGTACCAACCTCAGCTATGCCAGTGACAAGGCCTCTTTAAATGACGTTTTGACGCTGATGTACGAGAAGAACGTGGGCGGTCTGCCCATCGTTGACGAGGATACTCGCATTAAGGCCATAATTACCGAAGAGGACTTTGTACGCTTTTGCAGAGGCCTGGATACCGGCCTTGCCGTGGAAGCCTACATGAGCCCCAATGTAGTGACGGCACCGGTGCAGACCACTATTGAGAAGATGACCAGGATGATCATCCAGAAGGGCTTTCGTCGCATGCCGGTAGTGCAGGACGGTGTTCTCATGGGCATGGTCACAGCCTCGGATATCATGAAATATCTCGGCAGTGGGGATGCCTTTGAAAGGGTGGTTACTGGCGACATTGGAGAGGTAATGAATCAGCCCATCAAGATCCTAATCAAGAGGAGCTTGCTTGCTACGGAGAAGAAAGCTGACCTGGGGCAGGCGTCCAGGAAGATGATGGACAATGAAATTGGATCTCTACCCGTTATGGACAAGGGATCTTTAGCCGGTATTCTGACGGAGAGAGACTACGTGAGGGCGTTAGTCGAGAACAGAGGAATTCTACAATGATAATAAAGAAAGTTAAAGATTACATGAGCGCTCCCATATACGTCATTGAGCGAAACGAGCCCATTCAACGAGCCAGGAATCTGATGTTCAAGTATGGCATTGGCAGATTGCCGGTAATGGACGGTGGCAAGCTGGTGGGCATCGTTACCAAGTATGATATTACCAACCGGCTCAACCAGGCGGCTCCGGAGTGGCGCAGACATCCCATAGACAAGGTCCCCATTCAGGTGGTAATGACTGAGAAGCCCATCAACATATTCCCCGAGGCTACCATGTCTCAGGCTGCAGAGCTTCTCATAGAAAACGGCATTTCCGGCTTGCCGGTAGAACGCGATGGCGAGATCGTGGGCATGATCACATCCCGGGACATGATGAAGTATTTCTCCGAACAGGATCTTAAAGCGACCGTAGGTGACCTGATGAGCAAGAATGTTCTCAGTGTGCACCGTCACCACACCATCAGCCACGTCCTGGAAGAGATGAATGTGCAAGGCCAGAGCCGCGCCCTGGTCTACGAGGACAATATGACTCCCGTGGGCATTGTAACCCGTTCCGGTCTTACCTTCTCAGAGATCATGGGGCCGAAAGACGAAATGGAGACCAAGAATATCAAGATGACTCGGAAAGAGAGCACCGCCGGCAGAAAGCAATATCGTAGTATAAAACAGATGGCTTTTGTGGCGGAGGATATCATGACCTCGCCCATTTTTACTATCGGCTCGGAGATAAAGGCCGTGCAGGCGAGCCAGACCCTGGTGGAGAAGAACATCATTGGCATGCCGGTTATGGACAAGAATGAAGTGGTGGGCTACTTCTCAGCCGATGAGATCATCACAGAGATTGGGAGATGGAAATAATGCAGGTAAAGGACATCATGACACAGCCCGTTACCATCGACAAATCTGAGAGGCTGGGCCATGCCTTGGATCTGATGGAGAAAAATGATCTGCGCAGGCTCCTGGTAACCAACAAAAACAAGATGGGCGGCATAATCACTACGAGACAGATTGCTCGCGTTCTGGGCACCAGAAAATCCCTGGGAATGCCTGCCTCCTCTCTGCATGTGGCGTCTGCTACCATGGACTCCATAATCAAGGTTCTTCCCGATATGGATGTGCAAGATGCCATGATCCTCTTGCAGAAGACCAGCATTCTGGTGGCTATGGATGGCGAGAAGGTCTTGGGATGGGTTCGGCCCAGAGAAATACTGGCTGCCGTAAAAGTAAGCGGCATGGCATCCGACGCCATGAGATTTCCCCTAACCGCCAACCCCAATGATAGGCTGGTTCACGCCCGGCGCATGATGCTGGATCGAGACGTAGGAAGGCTTCCTGTTGTGGAGGCCGGTCGGTTGGTGGGCATAATTTCGGAAGTGGACGTGGCAACGTCCCTGCGTGCCTTCAGGGATCTCAACGACACTGCCAGCAAGCAATACGCTCGCATCTACAACATCCTGGTCTCCGATGTGATGACTCACGATGTGAAGTACGTCTATGTCGATACTCCTCTGGATGAGGTCAAGAAGGTCATTCTCACCGAGAATCGAGGTGGCCTGCCTGTTCTGAGTCGCAAGGAAGAGGTAGTGGGCATGATCACCAGGCGGTCCATATTGGATTATCTGGTGAGGACCGGATGAATCTGGCAAGAGTTGCGCAGAGACTGGGAATAACGGAGAGCAGGCTGCAAGGCCTGCAAGAAACTGTAATCAGAGAATCTGCCTGGCCCGAGCCGCGACTCCTGAGGTTTGAAAAAGAGACCTCGGGGATCGAGGCCGGGACGGTTGTTTTTGAAAATGGCGAGATCGTTTTTGGCTATCCCAAGATCCGCCGTTCCCTCATGCTTGCCGCAGCGATAAAGAGACATTTTTCAGAGCTTGTGGCTGTGGAGGAAAAGATGAACGGCCATAATGTGCGCGTCCTGTCCCTAAACGGAGAGATTGTGGCCCTCACCAGAGGCGGATTCATCTGTCCCTATTCCACGGACGTAGCACGTAGACTGGTTCCGGAAGACATATTCGAAAAGCATCCTCACCTGGTTTTGTGCGGTGAGATGGTGGGACCGGAAAATCCCTATGTAGCTAAGGACATTTATCCTACGGACAGCATTGACTTCTATCTCTTCGATATAGCCGAAAAGAACGGCAAGAGCACACTGGGCGTGCACAAGACGCATGAGATGGCAGAGAAGTTCGGCCTGAAAGCCACGGCCTTTTTTGGCGAGTTTCATAAGGAGAGCGCCGCGGAAAGGATCAAGCAGATTGTGATCAAGCTTGGCAGGCAGGGGCGAGAGGGCGTGGTAATGAAAGACCCGGAAAATAAGCTGGCCCCTCTAAAGTACACCAGCTCCCAGACCAATTGCAGCGACCTGGCCGTGGCCTTTCGCTATTATAACGACTATGCTCTTGACTTCTTTGTCTCCCGAGCCGTTAGAGAGGGCTTTCAGTCCGTTGAGTGGAATGAATCGGAGGAGGAAAGGAGAGCGCGGGCTCTGTCTTTGGGGGAGGGCATTCTCCTGCCGCTAATCGATACCATCGAGAGAAAGCAGCGGGGCGAGAATATCGTGCAGGAGGTGCAGATCAGTGTGAAAAGCCTGCAAGCGGCCAGGGAGTTTGAGTATCATCTGAGAAGAAGCGGAATTCGGGCTTTATTCGGGCCGCCGCTGCCTGAGGATGACGGCTATCTGATCAGAATAACCAAGCTGATCATGAGCACAAATGATAAAACCCAGGCGCTCTTGGATGGAGAAATGTGGTGAAGGTCGAGCTTATGAGTGAGATTGCAGATATTGAGATGCAGGGCCATCTCATCGACTCGCAGATATTGACCCGCGTCCTGGACAAGATCATGGATATGGGCGGCGAGTTCGAGATCAAGAATTTTCAGATAGGCCAGAAGAAGAACGACAGCAGCTACGTGCAGATCACAGTCACCGGCGAAGATTCGACTCATTTGGACAGAATCCTCCTGGAGCTGCATGCCCTGGGGGCGCGGCAGGTGGATGTGGAGGACGTTAAGACCGGCATAGCTCCCGGCGATATGGTAGTTCCCAGGGGTTTTTACTCTACCACCAATCATCCCACCTATTTGCGCTATCAGGGCACCTGGGTGCAGGTGGAGCACAACCATATGGACTGTCTCATCATTCTGGAAGACGGTCGGGCCATTTGCACGCCCATCGGCCATATCAAGAAAGGCGATCGTGTGGTCATTGGCACCTCTGGTGTCAAGGTCGTTCCGCCGGAGCGCCCCCGCGAGAAGACCTTCTTCGGCTTCATGTCCAATGAGGTCAGCTCAGAGCGGCCCAGCGGAGAGCTGGTGCACCAGCTAGCTGGCGAGATCGTGCGCACCAAAAAAGCAGGCGGAAAGATTGCCGTAGTCTGCGGGCCGGCCGTGGTTCACACCGGCGCAGCGCCATCTTTGGCGCGGCTGATTCGAGAAGGCTATGTGGATGTGCTTTTAGCCGGAAACGCCGTGGCTGTGCACGACATCGAGCGGCAGCTTTTCGGCACCAGCCTGGGCATGAACTGCTCGGGAAATGCCATGTCCGGAGGTCATCGAAATCACCTCTACGCCATCAGCGAGATCATGGCCAGCGGCTCCATCAAGAATGCCATAGCGGAAGGGAAGCTGAAGGGCGGCATCATTTATGAGGCGGAGAAGAAGGGCATCACCTACATTCTGGCTGGTTCCATTCGTGACGACGGGCCGCTGCCCGAGGTCATAACGGATACGGTGAAGGCCAAGGTAGCTATGGACGAAGCTTTGCGTGGTGTGGACATGACCATCATGCTGAGCACCATGCTGCACTCCATAGCTGTCGGCAATCTGCTACCCTCCTTCGTCAAGACCATCTGCGTGGATATCAATCCCTCAACTGTGACCAAGCTCATGGACCGGGGAT
Source organism: Methanothrix sp. (assembly GCA_035527135.1). Taxonomy (GTDB): domain Archaea; phylum Halobacteriota; class Methanosarcinia; order Methanotrichales; family Methanotrichaceae; genus Methanothrix. The sequence continues at coordinate 13,195 of DATLBD010000075.1, forward strand.
CGGCGCAGGCCATCGGTCTCGTCACTGATATCGGCATATTCCTGCCCCAGCTCGCCGAGGAGATCGAGAAGCAGAAGAATGGGCCGGAGCAGATCCTGTGCGAGGATCGCAAATCTTAAATTCGCATGGGTCTGTGGCTTTCCGGTTGAATCGCTTAGTGGGCCGCCGTGGCTTAGCCCGGTTAAAGCGGCTGATTCGTAATCAGCAGTTCATGGGTTCGAATCCCATCGGCGGCTTTATATTTTCATAGAAATTATGTAATTCATATTTGATTTTTTTTCTCCGCTAACGACTATAGACTGCAGCCCTGGCGTCAAGGCTGGGAAATATCAGGTTTTTTAATGTTAACGAATGGCATATGATAATGTGCGGTGATGGGATTCTTGCACATAAGCAGTTACCCAAAGGGATTTCGTTAGACCTTCCAATATTGAAACAAGATGTGGGCTTTGCAGGGTCGTAGCCTTCGCTGAAGAAGGGAAAGAGTTATTTACTTACAATCCTTACAATATTGACCATGCTTGCTACGAAACGTATTCCTGTGACTGAAGCCGTGTGGGTTGAGCTATCTGAACTCAAGACGGCAGGACAAACTTATTCTCAGCTCCTCGAAGAGATGATTGAAGACAGGAAAAAGGCTAGATTCTTCCGAGATATGGAGAGAATTGAGAAAGAAGGTGAGTTCGTGGAGTTCCCGTGGTAGCCTTTCACATCATCATTAACAAGAAAGCGTTGGATTTCATCAAAGCATTGCCCGCTAAAAGCCAAAGAATCGTCATAGAAAAATGTAAAACACTTGCAGACGATCCATTTCCTGGCCAGGGTGACAAAGAAATAATTCAGCGAAAGGGCCATAGAGACGTTTATCGGTTACATATTTCCAGATCCTACACTGCTTTTTACAAAATATATAAAAACGAAAAGATGGTTAAGATCCTGGATATCACAACCATTGAGCAAGCACATAAGATATACGGCCGATTCTGATGAGATAGGTATACGTGCGGGGGATGAGAACCCCGCACCAGGTATTGCACAAGGGCTTCGAAAATGATTCTGAAATAGTTAATCTTGGCCCATTATCCCCTCATCATCCCAACTAGCTTCGTCGCCTCTACCAGCCCGTATGCACCCCGCTTTGCTGCATCCTCATCGAAGCGCTCCACTTCGTCCTGCTCAATTCCCGTGCCCATGATGGCGAAGGGCACCGGATCGCGGCTGTGCGTCTTGATGGAAATGGGCGTGGCGTGGTCGGGCAGGACAAGAACGCGCCAGTCCTCGCCGCTCTTCTCCAGTCCCTCTACAACCGGGCCCACGACCTTCTCATCGAACAGCTCAATGGCTCTGACCTTCAGCTCGATGTTGCCCTCGTGGCCAGCTTCATCCGGGGCCTCGATGTGCAGATAGACGAAGTCGCAGCTTTTCAGAGCCTCTAAGGTCGCCTGCACCTTTCCTTCATAATTGGTGTCGATGTTGCCGGTGGCACCAGCCACATCTATGACCTCTAGCCCGGCGTATCTGCCGATGCCCTTGAGCAGGTCCACCGCCGAGATCATGGCTCCCTTCAGGCCGTACTTTTCGGCAAAGGTGGGCATGACCGGTGCCGGCCCCTGTCCCCACAGCCATATCGCGTTAGCCGGGTGCTTTCCCGCAGCGATGCGTTTTTTATTCACAGAGTGACGGGCCAGGATGGGTCGTGCCGCCTCCATCAGCTTTATGAGCTGCTTGGAGTCTGGGCCGCTGGGCAGGTGCTCTGCCACCGGCTGATCGCTGATATCGTGCGGTGGGGTGCAGACCGCTTTCGCTCCGGCTTTCAAGACGAGAAGATTTCGGTAACTGACGCCTGCGTAAAGCCTTCTTTCCGGCATCAATGGCTGCACAGCCTCGATCAGCTCACCGCCCTCCTCGGTTGTGATGTGCCCGGCGCTGTAGTCTTTCATTATGCCGTCCTCAACAGTCACAAAATTGCAGCGAAAAGCGATGTCGTCCGGCGCGAGGGCCACGCCCATGGCTGCAGCCTCCAGGGGTGCGCGGCCGGTGTAGTGCTTGGAGGGTGCATAGCCCATGACAGAGAGATTGGCCACATCGCTTCCCGGCGGAAATCCTTCCGGAACTGTCTGGGCCAGACCGCTGCGACCCAGTCGGGCTAGCCGGTCTATATTGGGCTTTTTGGCTGCCTGCAAGGGCGTCTTGCCCTGCAGCGCCGCCAGCGGCAGGTCTGCCATGCCGTCACCTAGGAGAACTACGAGCTTCATCAACGCATACCTTCTAGAAAATAGTATTAATCGTCTTCGTCTCAGAAGATCGGTTATTTCTTCTTCTTTTTTTGAGCCGCTTCCGCCTCACGGGCATTGATCTCTGCCAGATGCTTGTTTAAAACCTTGGCCAGTGTGTTGAGCTTAACTCTGGTGCAGGTGGCACCGCGAGTTATGCCGGTGACGATATCCACTACCTCGCCTTTAGTTTCCGTCTTCTGGTAGGCTGGCTTGACGGTGCGGGTTTTGATGCCTTCTTTGGCAAAATCTTCCATATCCATGGGACACTGCGCCACCACTACCACGGGAATGTCTACCTGCGACAAAACCTCCTTGGCCTTATGGATGACATGAGAGCGCACATTGCCCAGATGCAGAACGGCAATCTTATGGCGCGCTACCTGTTCGAGTTCCCTTTCGTTCAGCCCGAAGGTTGGGCCGTAGCCTCGCGAAGCCTGGGGAAAGCTCTCCGGAACTCCGGTTCCTGCTTCCAAGACCAGTACGCTGGTCTGGATTCCTTCCCTGCGAAGCCCATAGGTCATCTCGCAAACGGGTTTGGTAATGTGACGCCGCCCCGGCGACATGGCTATGGCGATCACATCCGGCCTTGTTGCCTCGGAGAGCGTACCCCTCTGGGCCAGTCCGCCACCCTTGGCCAGGCCCATGCTCTCGCGGCAATCCACCACCTGAGTTGCCCTGCCAATCATGCTCTTTCATTGCGGTGGGATGGGATATAGACTTGACGTAAGATCAAGTGGGAGCTTTTTTAAACTGAAAAGATGAGAAATTTGTTATGCTCATTTTCATCGGTCTCGGGCTCTATGACGAGCGGGATATCTCCGTCAAAGGCCTGGAGGCGGTTCGCGCAGCCGACATGGTTTATGCTGAGTTTTATACCTCCCGGCTGATGGGCGCAACTCAAGAGACGCTTGAGGCATTCTATGGCCGGAAGATAGGCCTTCTCTCTCGCCAGCAGGTGGAGGTGGACCCCGTCTGGCTAAATGATGCCTTAGATAAGGACGTGGCCTTACTGGTGGGGGGCGATGCCATGGTCTCCACCACCCATCTGGACCTGCGACTTCGGGCTGCCAAGATGGGCATTAGGACAAGAGTGATTCACTCTTCTTCCATTGTCACCGCCGTATCGGGTCTTTGCGGCCTGCAAAACTATCGCTTCGGCAGGTCCACTACCATTCCCTTTCCTTACATCTCCCGGGGCAAACGCATCATTCCTGAGACTCCCTATCAGGTCTTAAAGGAGAACTTGGAGCGCAATTTGCATACCATGCTCTTCCTGGATATCCAGAGCGATTCCTGCGAGAGATATATGACCGTAAACGAAGGCGCAGCGCTCCTCCTGGAAATGCAGGAGGCTGCGGCAGAGAAGCTGCTGGATGGGGTTTTAGGCATAGGCATTGCCCGGGCGGGCTCGGATGATGCTATGGTAAAAGCGGATCTTCTCCCTCGTTTGCAAAGCTACGACTTTGGCGGACCCTTGCATATCCTGATCGTTCCTGCTAAGCTGCATTTTATGGAGGCGCAGGCCTTATCGGTGCTGGCAGGCGCGCCTGACGATGCTGTAAAAGACGCAGACTGAACTGGTGGGTTTTAAGCCTCTAATGGCATGAAAATGCCATGAACGCATGAACGCAAAAGCTATTAATATGATATTCTCCTGGCCATACCTCTGGAATCCCCTGAAAAGGGACGCAAGATATATCAGAGGAGTTTATGCCTAAAGTCACAGTGGAAATACCTCAGCACATCGTAGACGATGTCCAGGCCCATGTCGGCGACGGAAAGAAGTTCGTGAACTTCTCCGATGCCGTAAGAACAGCTCTGCGAAAGATGCTGGATCAATTAGATGAGATTGATCGACGCAGGGGGCGCATCCAGGAATGAAGCTCGGATTAGTCACGGAGTTTGATGCCGCTCACAGTCTTCCCGGCTACCAGGGCAAGTGCGCCAATTTGCACGGTCACACCTACCAGGTGGAGATTGTGATAGAGGGTGATGTGAGAGAGGACGGCTTCGTCATGGATTTCTATCAGCTCAAAAAGATCATTTCTGCAGCCTTGCAGGATCTGGACCACGGCTACTTAAATGATATTTTGCCCAACCCTACAGCGGAGACAATCGCCCAATGGATCTCGGATCGGCTGAAAAAAGATATGGACGGCACTGCCGCCAGGCTGTTTTCCTTGAAGCTTTGGGAAGGAAAGAACAAATGGGTGATGATCGACTGATTTTGCGAAAAAGCTATTCGGTCGCAGTCAGATCCCAGGCTTTAGCAGCTTCCGGATTTTCCTTAAGCTCCTTCATCCTGGCGCTGGCTTGCTCCTCATAGTACTTTTTGTATTTCTCTTCTCTTTCGTGGCTGTTCCATTCCGCCAATTTTTTGTCCAGGGCTTCGAACATGTACTTCTCGGCGGCCTTGACAGTCTCCAGGTCTCCCCTCAGCACCAGGATCTCTCTGTCCATCACTTCTCCCGTCATCTCCATCTTGCCTGGCCGCTTAATCAGGTCCAGCTCGAAATTCTCCACCAGCTCGCGGATTACTGAGACGGGCATGCTGAGGGGGATAGCCAGGTCGTAAAGCCCCTTCAAATCTTCTGCGCTTTCTTTCTTGGGAGAGTCCATAAGTATCACGATTGTAGTCATTCTTGCCTTGATTTAAGTCTGTCGAAGAGCTGCGGCATGCCTTGTGCCGGATCAATCAGGCAAAACAGAACATGCTGGTGTCTTTTAGGTGAATAAAGAGTGTCAGCATCCACAATTTTGGACTCATGGTTCAAGACCGATCTAAGGGAAACAGTTATTAATGGGGTCGGCAGTGCAAAGTGCGGATCGGGCCCGTAGCTTAGCCAGGTTGAGCGCACGGCTGATAACCGTGAGGTCACGCGTTCAAATCGCGTCGGGCCCATTTCCTTGTTTTTAAAAAAAAGTTTTCCTGCAGCAATGTTTTTCTTTGCAGGGTAACTGTTTTAGCGAGATATTTCTCCCTCTAGTATCACGTTCATGACGAAGTCGAAGGGCAGTGCCTGACACCATCCAGCTTTCTCAAAGATGGACATGAAGCATACACCAATGAGCTTTTTGTATTTCATTTTGCCGAGGAATTCAGCCATTTCCTCGGGCTTGACGCCGATCTTGGGCATGGCCATGCCCCCCAGGATCACAACTACATCCGCCTCCGCACTTGTCGCGCTCTCCAGCTCCATTCCATATTCCGTGGCTACGATGCGTTTTGTCTTTTCCATATTGAGGCTGGGCAGAAAGGCCAGCTCTTTTTCTCGCACTGGATAGCCCAGAAATAGGGCAAAGGGGGTGCAAAACCCTGGAGAGCCAATGAAAACTATCTTCTTGTCATCTTTCACCAAATCCCTAAATCCGTTCAGCATTCCGCCCAGACCCTTTATATCCTGTATTTTCTCCATAAAGATCAGTCCCAATTCATCTCCCTATGCACTGTGTCATAAGGAGTATAGACCTCAATGGCATTGAGATAATATATATATTCTGTAGATCGGAAAAAATCGCGGTTGGACTGGTCCTTTTTCAGCGCTGCTGATATGATAGTGACATCGGACATGAAATATTGAAGTTGGGTGCGAAGGTATGCCCCTGCCCCTGAATTGAACGGATCTTTAATTCTGGCATCCACCTGATCTCCTCCCTTATTCTCCTCCTTTTTTGATGAATATCAGGGGCAGAAAGCCGGGAAGGGTGCAAAAAATCCGTCTTGCAGGCTAGCGCAGTCATCGAGCAACTTTGGGGCTTTGCCGGAAAATCCGCAGTCAACCGGAGGATGAAGATATACGAGCGAGGGGGCAAAGCTGCCGCGACAAGGCGCGAAAAAATACCGGGCGAGAGTATGCGGCAGGCAACGACAGAAATCCTTCCCACAACGCAAAAACGAGCGGCTGGCAAAGTCATCCCGAAAACGGAGCACATCTATTGAAAGCGTGCCTTTAACGATTCAAAACGTTTATCAGGATAGAACTGTCTCTTGGCCTTTAATGTCTAAGAGATCTGTAGATAAGGGTGACAAGGGCAAAAAAACCACGGCAAAGCCCAATGAGGCAAAGCCGCGGGAGGCCTCGTCCGTCCCCCTGGAAAAGAAGGCCAATGCCGTTGGCAAGGCCGGCATTTGGCAGAATAGCGATCTATATTTATACGCAGGATTGATAGTAGCGGCACTTTTATCATTTTATCTGCGCGCCATTGTTCCCTGGAACCGCGTCTTCTCGGGCAGCAACGTCATCTTCAGCAGCGAGACTGATGCCTGGTATCACATGATGCTGGCCAAAGGCACTGTCATCAACTTGCAGAGACTTTGGTTTGATCCCATGACTTATTTTCCGCATGGAACGCCGCTGCACTTCGGACCTTTCGTGAGCTGGGCCATTGCGACATTCTCTTATATCTTCGGCCTGGGCCAGCCCAGCAATCATCTGGTTGAGGTAGTGGGTGCCTTCTTGCCTGCCGTCCTGGGCGCGCTCTTAGTCTTTCCGGTATACTTCATTGGAAGGGAGCTTTTCGGCAAGAGCTGCGGCCTAGTATCGGCACTGATCATAGCCGTTCTTCCCGGACAGGTCTTAAGCCGCACCACCCTGGGTTTTACAGATCACCACGGGGCAGAGATCCTGTTTAGCAGCCTTACCATGATGTTCCTGCTCTTTGCCCTGCACTCGGGCAAGGGCATGAGCTTTGCGTCCGTGCAGAGGAATTGGTCCGCATTTAAGAGGCCTCTCCTCTATTCCGCCCTGGCTGGTGTCTCCCTCGGCCTTTACATCGATGCCTGGTCATCCGGATTTCTCTTTGAGGGAATAATTTTGCTCTTCATAATGCTGCAGAGCATCTTTGACCACATCCGGGGAAAGAATGTGGAGTACCTGGCCATATCCGGTGCCATAGCTTTCCTTGCGGCCACGCTGCTGGTGCTCCCCTTCGTGGATTCCTACTACGGCTTCAACCACTACCTCTACAGTCTCTTCCAGCCCACCATACTTCTGCTGGGCGTGGTTGCTGTCATCTTTTTCTCTGTCCTATCCCGGTTCATCAGAGAAAAGGGATTCAGCAACTACTACTATCCCGGTGCATTGGCGGGATTGGCGGCCATAGGTACGACCATACTTTACTTTGCTCTTCCTCAGTTCACCAGGCCGCTCTTGGCGGGATTTGCCATATTCCAGCAGAGAACGGGGGGCGCTGCTACAGTTGGCGAGGCCTCAGCATTGCTCTCGGAGGGCGGAGCCTTCTCTTTTGGCAACGTCCTTACTTCGTTCCCCGGACTTGGCTCTTACCCCGCGTTCTTCCAACTGCCCGGGGTCCTTGCCATCCTGTTCACTACTTTCACATTCGCCTTGTTGGCATTGATCTTGCTGGCAGTCAGGAATGCTAAGTCCCAAAAGCCTGCTGAAATATTGATCCTAACCTGGTCCTTGATAATCCTCAGCATGGCTCTCGCCCAGAATAGATTCACCTATTATTATGCGATAAACGTAGCCATTCTCACTGGCTTTTTAGTAACATGGGCACTACAGAGGTTTGGCATAGGGGATGTAGAGTGGGGCTCAGAAGTGGCCAAGGGTCCGGCAAAGCTGATCACCTCAAATCTCAAGATCATCCTGGCAGCAATTTTGATATTTGTGCTTATTATCCAACCCAGTCTGAGCTGGAGCTTGGTATACGCTCAAAGCGCAGGCGGTCCGGATTCAGATTGGCTGACCTCTACTGCATGGCTGCAGAACAACACTCCAAGCCCAGGTATGGACCTTTATGAGAAGTATCAGCGTCCCGCAGACGGCAAGTATGCCTATCCGGATACGGCTTACGGTATTATGTCCTGGTGGGATTACGGGCACCTCATCGAGACTGTAGGCCACAGGATTCCCAATGCCAATCCCTTCCAGCAGGGAATTGGCAGCATCACCAAGAATATCCCTGGCTCCTCGCCTTTCTTCTTAGCCGAGAATGAGAGTCAGGCGGAAAAAGTGCTGGCTGATCTTGATCTAAACCGCTCACAGTACATGAACACCAAGTATGTTATGATCGATCAGCCTATGGCGGTGGGCAAGTTCCATGCCATGGCGGCCTGGAGCGCCATTCCCACTTCCAAGTACATGGCTGTAGTTTACCAGCCGCAAGGAGATCAGTGGGTGCCAGTGCAGGTTTGGCGAGAGTCCTACTTCAAGTCCATGGCGGCTCGCATGTACTTCTTCGACGGATCTGAGACTGCAGGAGATATGGGCGTGGGACTGGCCTATCGTGCCATGGATGCCGGAAATGGAATCACGGTTCCTGTTCTCACCGAGGCGCCCAAAATCACTAAGAATCGGACTGAGCTGCAAGCGTTCATCAACGAGAGCCGAAATAATGGGGATAATGCCGAGATCGCTGCCATGAGCCCTGCCAGCCCTGCTTTCCCCCTAGAGGCCCTGCAGCATTACCGTCTGGTGCATGAGTCTGAGAATACTATAACTGCAGGTCAGAAGTTCGTCAAGACCTTCGAGCATGTACCGGGTGCGGTGATTAGCGGAAATGCGCCGCCTGGAACCAAAGTCGTGGCTGTAGTTCCCGTAATGACCAATCAGAACCGGGCTTTCCTCTACCAGCAGTCCAACATCAGCGATGCCAGCGGCCAGTTCACCCTGGTTCTTCCTTACTCCACGGAAGGGTCGATTGCCGGTAGCACGAACTTCGATACCATGCCCATGGGTGCCTACCAGTTGTCTGTGGGTGACAAAGTCTACGAACTGAGGGTGCCTGAGGAATACGTCCTCTCCGGAGCTGTCATTACCCTATGAAGCTCTTGGAGGAGATGAGCTGGCCGCAGATAGAAGCGGGATTCAAAGAGACCCGGACCGTGATTCTGCCTGTGGGGGCAACCGAGGAGCATGGGCCACATCTGCCCACGATGACGGATACCATCCAGGCCATTGAGGTGGCGCGCGCTGTCGCGAAAGAGCGCCACATCTTCTTAGCCCCGCCCCTGCATTACGGAGTGTGCCGCAGCACGCGGGGCTTTCCCGGCACTATCACCGTGGGGCATGATGCCCTGCGCGCCTTTGCCAGGGACCTGCTGATCTCCTTTGCCGATAGCGGCTTTGCCAGGGTCTTGATTCTGACGGGCCACGCGGGAGGGCAGCACATGGCCGCTCTTGAGGAGGCCTGTCAGATGGCTGTGGAAGAACGCGATTTTCGTGTGAGCCTGGTCTCTTTGTTCGATCTCATAGACTTCAACGTGGTAGAGACGGCTCATGACGGGCACGCTGGTGAGGTGGAGACATCGCTCATGATGGCCATTCGCTCCGATCTGGTCAAGGGAAAGCCAGAGGGGCATTTTCCGAAGCGTCCTCGCTTCATGGTCATGAAGGATGTGCGTCACCTCATGGGAAACGGCATCATGGGCAATCCCCTGCCTGCCTCATTGGAGAAGGGAATGCAGTTCTTCCAGATGGCAGTGCAGGGCGTTTCAGGGGCTTTAGACGAGCTGGAGAACGATGTCTGGGATAAGTGACCCTGCTCGTCGGCTTGTCTCTTGTTTTTTCTTTTTCTGTCTTCTGTTTTTCTTTTCTTCATCACCTCGTTACCTCATTTTCTTTTTCTCTTCTTCTCATGTCCTTTTTCGGCTATTCGACAGGTTTATAAATAATCAATCTAACCGAAAAAACCGTGCCTGGGAAGACTGCTAAATGTTCATTTGTCAATCACAAAATCAGGCTCTTAAAGCCGGAGAGGCTAGCTTCGGGCATCTTCGGGCACCTGGTCTTTTCTTTCTTTTGATGGGGGGCAGGGCAAGAGATAGGTTGCCCTTAAATCGGCCCGGCTATGGGATGATAATATGTTATCAGAAAACGATGTCAAAGTTCTGAAAGCGATATCCGAAGGGCAATCTGATCCTCAGAGCATCGCCGAAATGCTGTTGATGAAGGTGGAGGCAGTACGAGCGACAGCAGACGCTTTGGGTGATCAGGGTCTCATTCAGGTTGCCAAGTCGGTAGAGGAGAAATTCTCTCTGACGGAGGAAGGCATAAAGTATGCCAAAGAGGGGCTTCCAGAGAGGGCAATGCTGTCTGCCATCGGCGAAGGCATGCCCATGTCCGAGCTGAAAGATCCGTCCTACAAGATTGGTCTCGGGTGGCTGCGCAAGAAAGGCTGGGCAGCCATTCAGGCAGGCAAGATCAAGCCGCTGGGCTCTGCACCGAAGGGCAAGGATGAAGAGATTTTGCAGGCTCTGCTAGCCGGACCGAAGAGCAGTGCGGATCTGGACAAAAAGGGCCTGGCTGATCTTAAGAGCCGGGGCCTGGTTGCCTCTAGCAAGAGCAAAGAGTGGCGGTACGAGATCACAGTGGAGGGGAAAAAATGTGCATCTCACAGTATGGGTGCGACCGCGGTCCAAGAGATGCCGCCCCTCACATCCGACATGATTAAAACCGGCCAGTGGACGGAAAAGGACGGGAGCTTATACTTAGACTATCGGGATTCGACTTACTGCCCTCGTCCCTATGACGTCACCCTCGCTGCCGACAAGATCTTTCCCGGCAAGAAGCACCCCTACCAGAGGCTCATCGATTTTATGCGGGAGATCATGCTTGAGATGGGCTTTGTGGAGATCAAGGGCCAGATAGTGCAGTCCAGCTTCTGGAATTTCGATGCGCTCTTCCAGCCTCAGGACCATCCCGCTCGGGAGATGCAGGACACCTTCTATTTAGACAGTCTGGCGGAGATTCCCGACTATACTCGGGTCAAAGAGATGCATGAATGCGGCGGAGGCGTGGGTTCCACCGGCTGGGGCGGGTGCTGGAAGCCGGAGGTGGCCCGACAGGAGGTGCTGCGCACACATACCACGGGAGTGACCATCAAGTATCTGGCTGAGCACCCCGAGCCGCCGGTCAAGGCCTTCGGCATAGATCGCGTCTACCGGCGAGAGGCCATAGACGCCACGCACACCCCGGAGTTCGAGCAGCTGGAAGGTATCGTAATGGATAGAGATGTCACATTCTCCCATCTTCTGGGCATCTTGAAGGAGTTTTATGCCAAGATGGGCTTTGAGGAGGTTCGCTTCCGGCCGGGCTACTTCCCCTACACCGAGCCCTCCGTCGAGCCGGAGGTCTTCATAGACGGTCTGGGATGGGTGGAGCTGGGCGGAGCGGGAGTCTTCCGAAAAGAGGTCACTGCGCCCTTCGGCATTGAGCATCCCGTGCTGGCCTGGGGCCTGGGAGTCAGTCGGGTGGCCATGCTCAAATTGGGGCTCAAGGATCTGCGGCTGCTCTATCAGTCGGATATGGAATGGCTGCGTAGTACGCCTGTTTCCATCAAGCTTTGAGGGATTAATCATGCCGGTTGTCAGACTTTATTACGAGGACATGGAGAGGCTGATTGGAGCCTCTCGCGAAACAAT
>DATLBD010000076.1:0-12259 GCA_035527135.1 Methanothrix sp.
TCCACCCACAGGAAACAGCAGGGAGCCACTATATTGGAGGGGTGGAGAACCACGTAAATAGTTGGAAATGGAAAATAAATGATGCTGAAAACCAGAACCACAATAACCAATAGGCTCTCAGGGATGATCTCTTTTCCGAAACTTAACTTTCACTATGCAGCTTGTGCTTGTCAACCGTTTTGTCCTCTTCTACATCCTGTTTTGACTCTGGCCAAAAGAATGATGCCTGGCTTGATGGTTTAAGCTTTTTGTATTACCTCCTGCCCTGCCGTTACTTCATCCTGCCCCTCTAGGTCCATAGGAGGGAAGTAATAAAGACAATCCAAATAACCAGCATGCCTATTCCAAACACAGCCCCAGCAAGCACTAATCCCTCATCAGCGTCCATGTATTTCAACATCCTAACTACGTATATCTATTAAAGCGGTTACATATATCCAGAGAGTTATAAGTGCCATCAGGATGTAGCCCAGTGATTGATATCGCATTTTATCACCATTTAATGTTATAGTTACTTCGATTAGATAGCCCTTTTGGCTTCAACTTTCTCCTCCATGCTCTCTCCTAAATTATTGTGCGCTATCTTGGTATGGACGTTCTATCTCCTTCGTATCCCCTCCTTTCGCTTCTTAGGGTTTATGGCATTTATGTATGGAATTCATTGGTGTACTTTTTCTACAGGGGCTACAGAGATGGCTCTCCTAATGGGCTCCATCTCTTCAGTGCCTGGCCTGCAAATTCTGTTTCCCAACCTCCCATTAGCTATTTTCAGCCAGTGAAAATCCACCGATACCCCAACTCTACTATCAAATACAAGGCCAAGAATAAGAGTGCCAGCATCACAGATATTCCAATAAACACTCTTTCTTCCTTTTCTTCCCCGAACGCAGAGAAATCGGCAGCTACCCTCTTAACATGACCGTCCATCCAGGTTGCGAAGCTGGTCAATGGGCCCTTAACGAACCATATAAACTTCCCACCAGCAAGTCTCAATGGCCAGTCAGTATCGAGGCTAATTGTCCTCCGCTCCGGCGGGTATATTCCGGAGGTGATGAGAAGGAAGAACGCAAATGAAGCGAATAGTAGCAGTTGAAGCGACTCTACTACATGGGGCGCTGTGTATGCTTCAAAATCAACGGGGTATGGAAGGAGTTGATAGAGGGGATAGGGATACAGGCCGATAAAGATGCATAAAAATGCCATTATCCCCATGCCTAATAGCATATTGAAAGGTGGATCCTTTGCCTTCAAGCCGGAGTCATGGCCAAAGAAGGTGAAGAAGGGAACCTTAATGCCCGCATGCTCGAATACACCTGCTGAAGCAAGCTGTAAAAGAACATATATTAAAGCCAGACCACCCAATGCAGATGCCTGAACAACCATTGCTTTGGTCACAAAACCGGAAAACAGAGGGAATGCCGAAATAGATGCCGCTCCCACTAAACAGAAAATAGTAGTTAACGGCATAGTCTTGTATAGTCCGCCAAGCTCAGTAATTTTTGCGGTCCCCGTCCTAAAAAGCACGCTTCCCACGCTCATAAAGAGTAGCGACTTATAGATGATATGGGCAAAGGCATGAGAGGTAGCGCCATTGAGGGAAAGAGCTGTGCCCATTCCTATGCCGCATAGCATAAATCCCACCTGATTGATGAGGCTGTAGGAGAGGACCCTCCTCACGTTATTCTCCAGGACGGCATAGAAGATGGGATATATAACCATAATTGCTCCCAGCCACATCAGAGGACCAAAACCCGTGAAGCCCCTCGCCAAAACATATACCGCAGACTTGGTTGTAAAGATGCTCAAATATACCGTGCCTGTAACAGTTGACTCTGGATAAGCATCTGGCAACCAAGCGTGCAGAGGTGGAACGCCTGCATTTACTATGAAACCTAAGAAGATTAATAAAGATGCCAATTGAGTACTGCCCGAACCCCAGCCGATGGCATTAAAGGTTATTGTGCCCGTTGTCGCAATATACATGACAATGCCGGCGAGCAGGATTACGCCCCCAGCAATGTGCCACATGATATATCTAAATCCAGCACTATGTGCGTTATCTGTTGCACCATGCCAGATTACGAGCATGGAAGCGATCGACATGATCTCCCAGAAAAAATATAGAGTTATCAGGTCACCGGCGAAAACTACTCCCAGCGCACTCCCTGCGTATACTAGCTGGGACATATGTTCAGTGCTACTTTTCACGTGGAGCGAGTAAATCATGACTGGGACTGAGGCGAGGGTAAATGCCAGCCCAAATATAAAGCTCAGTTTATCTATCCTTCCGAAAACGAGTTCGTAATCCAAAAAGGGTAGATGCCAAGCTGTGAAAGGAATTTCTCCAAATACTCCTGTATACATGAGTACAACGTCGGTTAGCGCCGCTAACGGGGGAAGAATCAAATACGCTTTCTTCCATTTGCCCTTAAAAAGCGGTACGAGTAACGCTCCAATGATCAGTATAAGTCCTGGGTGCAGCCAGCCAATCATCCGTCTTACACCCCCTTCTTCTTATAGTAGTCCTCTTCTTTCGAGAGCCAAAGACGCAACCCTTTGGCTGCATAAATAAGAAAGGTGAATGCACAGAAACCGAATATTGCATAGGCTGCTGTCACTTCTTGCCATGCGAACTCGATTGGCCACTGAATAAATAAACCAACTATTACCATTACAATAAGGGTTAAAGCAACGATTGCGAGGAATAGGTCCCCGTGCCGGTGACGTGGCTCTGCGGTTCCGAGAAAGAGACAAACGTATCCAATAATGCCCACTATGGCGAGAACTGCTAGCATTATGTCCATTTTAGTAATCTCCTTATCATATGTCTAAGATTGATTAAGGTTGATTCCCAATTTTCAATAATTATCATAATATACCCAAGGCTATTGATACCACAAATGCAAAGTACAACAGAGATACCACTAGCAAGACCCAGCCGAGCATTTCAGAGGGAAAGCCATAATAAGTATGCCAAAAGTACTCGCTCCTCTCCCTCGTGTTTGTTTCTTCTGTAGCATTTTCCATCGCTTTCTCTCCTGACATCCTAAATTCATTTATCTTGTTCTTCGCTTTTCATTTTACTTTTATCAGCCAGACATCTTCCTTTCCTGCACCATAGGACTCTGTGACACCTGTTATGATGTATCCGCCGTCTTGCGTCTCTTGTACGCAGTTGCCCCAGTCGCTGCGAGTGCCACCAAACGTTTCATTCCATAGCTCGTTTCCCTTCGAATCGGTCTTTATCAGCCAGACACGACCTCGGTCAGATGAACTAAAAAGCTGAGAAAAACCTTTTTCACCTTCGGCGCATGTTGTGCTGTAACCAGTGATAATATAGCCATCATCACTCGTCTGCTGGACAGAGGAACCCGAATCAAAACCTGCGCCTCCGAAGGTTTTGTCCCATTCTTTGTCCCCCTTTGAGTCAGTCTTTATCAGCCAGACATCTCCCTTTCCAGCACCGAAGGACTCAGTCAAACCTGTAATGATATACCCGCCGTCTTTCGTTTCTTGAACAGACAGACCCAAATCCTTACCAGGTCCGCCGAAGGTCTTGAGCCAATCCCAGTTCCCCTTCGAATCAGTCTTTATCAGCCATACGTCCTCTTTGCTGGTCCCCGAAGACGGCGTGTAACCAGTTATGATGTAGCCGCCATCTTTGGTTAGCTGGACACAGGCGGCCTCAGAATCTATTTTGCCAGTGGCTAGATTCCACTCTTTATTTCCCAGAGAATCGATCTTGATGATCCAGACCTTTTTGCCATCGGGAAATGATGTGTAACCTGCTATGATGTAACCGTCATCTTTGGTCTG
The DNA here is from genome assembly GCA_035527135.1 of Methanothrix sp. GTDB lineage: Archaea > Halobacteriota > Methanosarcinia > Methanotrichales > Methanotrichaceae > Methanothrix. Next base: position 3,817 of record DATLBD010000076.1, read on the forward strand.
CTGAACCGAGAATCCTATATCCTCGCCGGACCATCCATAGGATCTGTCCCATTCTATGTTCCCTTTCGAATCAGTCTTAATAACCCAAAGATCATAATTGCCAATAATCCAAAAAGACTTCTTTCCGCCTGCTATGATGTAACCGTTATCTTTCGTCTGCTGGACGGAAAAGCCCAAATCCTTTCCTAAACCGCCTATGGTTTTATCCCACTCCTGTTTTCCCTCTGCATCGGTTTTTATGAGCCAGAGATCTCCTCGGTATGGTGCCTTTATGAGCCAGGAAAACGGTGCGTCGGCACCGTAAGATGATGTATAACCTGTAATGATAAAGCCGCCGTCTTTTGTCTGTTGACCATAAGTTCCTACGTCGTCACTGGAACCGCCGAAAGATCTGTTCCATTCCTCTTGGGGAATTTGGCCGCCGAGAGATACATTATGCTGGCTTTGCAGAGACGTATCAGAGATAGCAGATGCTAAAGGTAGTACTATCAATAGCGACAACATAAATGCCAATATCTCCATAATTATGCCACCCCAATATATTCAAATTATGCAATCTCTAAATAACTTAGCAAAGACTTGAAGCGTTTTTCTCCTCCTGTTGCACCCTATAACACTTCGTGAATAAAATTCTTCATCTTATTGTTCATACACCTCCAAAAAGTTCGGATATAGCCATTTTTGCAAGGTCGAATATGTAGAACATATTTGGATAAACGAAAAATACCAGGGAGAAGATCGCGGTTATCGTCAAGGGGATGACCACCAAGAGTGGGGCCTCCTTTATCTTTTCGTCTCCACTTATGCTTATTTCCCCTGCAGGCTTCTTGAAGAAAGCTGTTAGTATTATTGGGAAGAAATAAATTATGTCCAGCAATGAGCTTATCAGGATGACTGCTAAAAATATTAGTCCGTAGGGAGAGGCCACTGCCCATGCGCCCAGGCAGAGATACAATTTACTGATAAAACCGCAAACCGGTGGGATTCCAGCCATGCCTATGGCAGCAACGCTAAAAGCGAGCATAGTCACAGGCATTCTCCTCCCGAGGCCTGCCATCTCGCTTATTTTCGTCTTCCCCGTGGCCACCAGTATGGCGCCGGCACAAAGGAAGAGGGTTATCTTCATGTATCCGTGGAAGGGAACGTGTAGCATTGCCCCTTGTATGCTGTCCTTGGTCAGCAATGCCGCACCTAAAATTATGTAGGATAGCTGGCTTATGGTGGAGTAGGCGAGCCTCCTCTTGAGGTTGTCCTGGGAGATCGCGAAGAAGGAGGCAACGATCATGGTGAAGCCGGCGATAGTAGCCAGGATCAGCCAGAGTCCCAGCTCTTGCATCAGGTCCATGCCTATGACGTAGCCCACAATGCGCACTATTCCGAAGACTCCGGCCTTGACCACCGCTACGGCGTGCAATAAAGCGCTCACGGGCGAAGGCGCAATCATTGCCGAGGGCAGCCAGGAATGGAAGGGCATCCACGCCGACTTCATAAATCCTAAAAGGAAGGCGAAGAAGAGCACGGTTATTATCATCGGTGAGGCCGAGGTAAGGGCCTTTATTCCGCTGGGCGTGAAATCTGTAGTGCCTGTCAGGTAGTAGGTGGTCATAATCCCAAAGAGGAGGAATGCGCCTGCGGGCATCAGATAGGCCAGGTACTTATGCCCGGCCCGCAGCGCATCCGGTGTCTGCTCATGAGTTACCAGGGGGTAGGTAGAGACTGTTATTATCTCAAAAAATATGAACATGGTGATTAAATTTGCCGATAGCGCAACCCCCACCGCTCCCAGTATGGCGAAGCAGAATGAAAAGTAGTATCTCGTCTGGGCATGCTCCTTGAGTGTTCGCATGTATCCGATAGAGTAAATGGAAACCAGGATCCAGAGGGAGGATGCCGTTATGGCGAAGATTTCCCCAAAGGCATCGACTTTGAATCCAATATAGATATCCTTGAACATCGACTGGAACAAAATGAGTTTTATAGTTTCTCCTTTTACGATCAAGGGCGCCATGGATAAGACGAGCAGAAACATCGCCACGCTTGCGGCTATTGTCCACGCCTCTCTTATGTTCGGATGGTTCCTGGATGGCAGGATCAAAGCGGCTGCAATCGCTGGGCACAGGATGGCAAAAAGCGGCGTCATTAGCTCCATTAGATGGTCACCCCCATTCTCAAGTCCGATAGGATGCGGTTAATCAAAGGCAAAGGAATATCTGTGAGCCAGATGATGCCCATGATGACGCAAAGGGATGCGAGGATCAGTATCGGTGCAATCATGCTCAGCGGTAAAGATTTGCCGTTTCCTTTGGCCTCTGTCGCATTCTCAGTCACTTTGTGCTTCACAAAGTACATTTGATCAATCACCCTCCAGAAGTATACCAGGTTAAGGAGGCCGCTTAGCAGCAATACGGCCACGAAGGGGTATTGAGCGGCATCCAGGGAGGCAACAATCAAGAACAATTTAGAGGCAAACCCTGCAGTAAGCGGAATTCCTATCATCGAGAGTGCGGCAATAGTAAAGGCTGCACAGACATGCGGCATCTTTTTGCCAAGGCCCTCAAAGTCCCTTATGTCCTTTAGTCCCTCTTGCTGACTGATAGCGCCGGCGCACATGAATAAACAGCCTTTCCCTATGGCATGATTGAGCATGTGAGCCACGGCACCAACAAGCCCCCAGGAGGATAAGGGAGACAGTCCCAACCCTAAGAGTATGTACCCCATCTGTGATACCGAGGAGTAGGCCAGCATCCTTTTCAAATTTCTCTGCTTTATGGCCCAGATTGAACCTGCCAGTATGGCTATCGCCGCAACCCAGCATATTAACAAATCAAGACCGATATAATGCCTTACAAAATCCAATGTGAAGACCGAGTAAAACATCCTCAGAAGCATGTAAAACATAACCTTCACATGCACTGAGGCCATCATTGAGCTTATAGTGGACGGAGCATAGGTATACACATCGGGCTGCCATAAATGAAGGGGGAATATATACGCCTTTGTCATTACTCCCACTACGATCATGGCAAAACCCATTTGAACCGCTCTATTGTCATATACGAGGGGAAGCAAAAGCCTCATGTCTGCGAAATTGAGGGTGCCGGTAACGGAATAAATCCAACCAACGCCAAAGATGTATAGAACTGCACCGATGGAACCCATTATCACATAATTATAAGCCGGTCTTAGTGCCCTTCCACCCGCGACTGCTATCAATGCATATGCGGTTAGGGACGCTATCTCCAACCAAATGAACATATTAAACAGGTCGCCAGTAACGGTTATTCCGTACATTCCGGCGGCCATAAGCTGAACAAGGGTATAGAATGTGGCGTGTTTCCTCTCCTCTATCTCATGCCTTACATTACCGCGAGAATATATTAACCCCAATATAACAATTGATATGACTATAATTAGCAGATAAGCATTCATCGTATCTACAACGTACTCAATCCCCCAGGGCGGTCTCCACCCTCCCAACCAGTAGCGGATCGGTCCCACCGTAAGGACATGGTTCAATATGAAGAGGGACATGATGAGGAAGAAGGAGTTCATTGCCAGAGACATGAAGAAGGGCAGCTTCCCGTTGATATATCCTGCAAGCAGCATAGTAAAGCCACAGAACATCGCCAGTCCGACTATGAGCACCGGGAAATGTTCAACTGGATACATTTCTCACATCACCCCCTTCTCTTTCAAATTCCTTCTCTTTCTCTATTATCTCGTCCTCTTCTATGGTCCCGTATTTCTGATATATTCTTATCACAATGGCGAGAGCGACTGCGGTTGTGGCCGCGCTCACTACAATTCCTGTCAGGATCAGCACGTTGATCAGCGGATTCACGTAGATGTAGCCTTGCTCTGCTGCTTGCTCCCATAAAATGGGGGGAGTTCCCGTTTTCAATCCCCATGTGGTTAAAATATTCCTTCCTACGTCTCCGAGGGATATAAACCACAGGAACATAGCCGTCTGAAATATGCTTAGCCCAATTAGTTTTTTTAGCAAATTTTCCTTTACTACTGTTGCAGTGAGGCCTATAATGATGATGAGCATAGCAATCCAGAAATTATATTTTTCAAGGACTTGTTGAGTTAGCCATTCCATCATCCTTCATCACCTTCCATCTCATCATCCTCTTTCCAGGCCAGGTCAAAAAATTGCGAAACAAAGGCAGCCATAACGGTCAACCCTACACCTACATCTATCATGTAAGCTATCAGAAACGACCTACTCCCTGCTATGCCCATAAAATCCGACACAGGCCAAAACGCAGGCATATTGAGCCATTGAGCAGCGGCGAGGCTGAAAAGGATACACATCCAACCAGCACCGTTAAACAGGAACAAGCCAAAACTCTTAAAGAAGGCGTTCACCGACTCCGGCATCTTTTCTCTGCCTTTAACCACGCCAAAGACCGTTATATAAAGGATAAATCCTGCGGAAAGTATTGTTCCACCTTGAAATCCTCCTCCCGTCCCTCCTGACCCCATCATCACATACAGCCCAAATAATAAAATAAAGGGGACCATCAGACTCGTCGTCAACTCTATTATGACGTCCCTTTTGTATGTTTTCTTTAACTGGGTCATAGTCTCCCTCGCCTCCTCAGCAGCAATATAACACAAATAGCGCCAGTAAGAATGACGGTTTCCTCACCCATTGTATCGTAACCTCTGTAATCAGCAAGCCCTGCGGTTACGATGTTTGTGGTACCTGTCTCCTCTTCTGTCCTCTCATTGGCCCTAACCGGCCAATTATATCTGCACACTGTTAGATTTCTATCTATTTCTTTAATAAAATAATATCTAATTGGTTCATTATAAAATATCTCGCCTTCATGGATAAGAACATCCCATCCCCCTTCCGAGAGCCGTCCCCCCTCTAATGATCCCTTTTCGCTCCGCTCGATCTTGTAGTTTCCCTCTTCCAGGGTTGGATAATTCTCCTCTTTATTAAATCCCATCTCTTCAATTTTTATTTTAATTTTTGAGGGGAGAACTCCTGCATTTAAGCTCTCCACCAGGCCGTCTTCATCAATGATGAAAAGTTTCACGTATTTATTTGCGGGAGAATTCTCATCGCCGAAAGCGGGCAGGTCTTCGACCACGTATATAGATAAAGCGATTAAGAGGAGGGCGGTAATGAGCCCTGATATCGTCAGTGGTTTCATTGCAGGAGTTTTCATTTCTTCTCCCACCTCGGCACTCTCGATAAACAGGCCAGCATTAGAGCAGTTGAGGCTCCAGCACCAACAGCCGCCTCAGTAAATGCTACATCTACAGAGCCCATTTGCATCCAAACATTGGCCATAATAAAACTATAGGCGCCCATTAGGACGATAGCAGCTAAAAGGTCCTTCACCCATACCGCTGCCACCGAAACAATAAGAAGGAATAACAAAAGTAATAAGTCAATGGGAAGTATCATCTTTTTTCGCCTCCTTTTATTCCTCCATGAAGACATAACCCACTTTCTTTTGCATGGTCTGGTCCACAGTAAGAGAATCGGCAGGCTCTTTGGCAAGGGCATGCACTATGTATCTCCCCTTCGCAGGGTCTACATCTATGGTTATTGTTCCTGGAGTCAAGGTTATGGAGTTAGCAAAGGTGACCAGGGCGAAGTCGCTTCTCAAAGTTGTATCAAATTCTATGATTCTGGGATCAATCGGCAGAATGCCAAGGACACGTTTTGTTACGTCAATAGTGGCCAGATAGATTTGCCATAACTCCCATCCGATATACGGAATGATTCTTCGTATCTTCAAGAGCATATTCTCGTCTCGGCTCGGCACGAAAATCTCATAGGTGAGGAATGAAACAATTAGTGCCGCTAATACACCTCTTGATGCTACTCTGAATAGATTGTAGGGCTCGAGAAGATAAACGGTCCAAGCTGAAAGGAGCATCCAGAATGCGAACATGACGCAAAAAGTCAGGACCAATGGAAACATCTTGCTCTGCCTATTCATAACTGTCATCTCCATTACATCCTCTTGTCTCCCGTCTTCCACACCGGTAAACCGGTCGCATAAGCAGCTTTTATTAACGCGTGCGTGCCTGTAGGACCAACTAATAAGTAAAAAGCCGACACGAAGAAGAGTTTAATCGTGATAAAGCTTAATCCTTCATAAGTCATGCAGCCAACTATTATGAGGATCTGTCCGAGGGTATCGCATTTTCCTGTAGCATGCAATCTGGTATAAAAATCAGGGAACCTTAGCAATCCAGCGGTTCCGATTATCATGAAGAAGGCCCCTGCTGCCAAAAATACTGTCGATATTACGTCTATCGCGAGCATAGTTCTCCTCTTTCTGCATATTTGGCGATAATTATGGTTCCGATAAATGCAATTGCAGCATACATGAGTGCGATGTCGATGAATTCCGGTCTTTCGATGATATAGCCTACCACAATCAAGAGCACGATCGCCTTCGTGCCTATCACATTGGCAGCTACGATGCGGTTAAAGGTCCCTGGCCCAAAGATCGCTCGGTACGAGCACACTAATATTGTACTCGCAATTATAATTCCAACTACGAGAAATGGAAGAATCATCACTAATAATGTTTATAATCCTTATATATGTAGTTTTCGCGCGGCAAAAAACACAATCTGTATATTCATTTGAAAAAACATATATAGTCAACTTATTCGTTTAATAAATCATAAGCATTAATTGTTATATTCTAAATAGTCAATTGAATCTCAAAGGTTTTCCTATTATCTCTATGATATAGAGCCTGCTATAGTCGAATTTCAAGACCTATAGCTATTACCGTCATTAACACAATAAATTCAACTTATCATACAAAAATGAATACAATGGAATAAAGTGATAGCAAAGAGAGGTAAAGGGAGACTGGTTTGCCTGCGCACCGATTTTCCTGAATATTGAGATATAGGACTTAAGAATAATGATGATAAGAACGATCGTCCATTTATACATCAGAATATCATGTTCTGCGGGCAAAGGAACCTGATTATCGATATTGTTGCAAGGTGAGGTATCCGGGATATCCGGGGTTTAGTATCGAGTATCGGTATGTATCCATGGTGCAGAAGGGTTCTGGCGCTCTGCCGAGGAAAGATTGATAAAACATCGTGGTACACGAAAAGGTAACTAATTATAGGACGCCAAGAGGAATTTGGGGCCATATAAATTAATTAACTTGATTGGACTGCAAAAAAGAGTGAGGGCAGACATCTATGCCAAGCGGCAGGTACACGAGAATAGAAATAACCCAGGAGGCCTACATGGGCCTTGAGGCTGAGGCAGTTTTGCAAGGGAAAACCCTCAAGAAGCTCGCATCCGACCTTATATTAAAGAGCATATCGGCAAAAGCCCTGAAATTCGTGCAGCAGAGTGACAAACCCCGCTATGGCGAAGAGACAGACAGGCAAGAAGAAGCCGAGGCTGGAAGCCATCATCGCCCCAGGATATCAGAGAATGCACAGGCCATACAGCAGATAAAGGATCTCTGGTCCATAAATCCCAGGCCGTCACAACGAGAGATTGCCAAAATAATTAATTACCCGGCTTCATCCACCAAATATCAAATTAAAAATATGCTGGAAAAAGGCGAGCTGAAGGAGTAATATTATCTATTTCTTGATGCATTTTACATAGATCCTGTAGCCCAGGAGATTGAGCTTGGGCCGTCCTGGCAGGACTTTCTCCTCCAGAAAGCTGGAGAGTCTCTCCTGCAAATAGCATGGATCGACCAAAGGACGCCAACGACTCAAAAATAGGTAGCCCTGGCAGGGCTTGAAGTCAAAGCCGCGGTAGGAGAGGACGGCAAAGCCTGCTTCTTGCAGCGTTATTTGAAACTCCGCAGGCGAGACATATTCGGGGGGGTTTATCGGTTCCCGAAAGATATGCTTCCTGATCAGCGTATAGTGGGAGATGCGGGAAAAGAAGTCCACAACCAGTACTCCTTCAGGTTTTAAAACGCGATAGAATTCCTGCAAAGCTTTTGCTGCCGCTTGAGAGTTGGGCAGGCAGGTTAAAACGCCGCTGCTTACTACCCGATCGAAGGACTGGTCCTGGAAGGGCAGGCTGGTCACAGAGCCCTGCAAAAAACCGGCCCTTTTTTCGTCCGCTGCCCGAAGAGCCGCCCGGCCCAGCATGTTGCTGGAGAAATCCATGCCGATGATCTGCAAGGCCAGGCTTTTGGCCTCTGCTTTGCTCTTTTCATTTTTTAGGGCTCGGAGGAGCAAGTTCCCATTGCCGCATCCTGCATCCAAAACCCGGCCCTGCATCCCGGAAAAGCAGAATCTGGCTGCTTCCTCCTCGAAATCGCCCATTATCTTCAATATGAAATCCGGTGTGCCGTCCGGCAGATCGCGCGCCAGCTTGAGATCAATCTCGTCTCCGCACCTCTTCTGGCGCTCCCAGAATTCCAGCTCCTCTTTCTGCAGGTGACTGTTCGTCTCCAAGGGCCTCTCA
>DATLBD010000077.1:0-25137 GCA_035527135.1 Methanothrix sp.
AAAGGCTTGGTAGTCATCACCGGCTGTGCTCACGCCGGCATCATCAATACTATCAGATATGCCCAGAAGATCACGGGTGTGGAGGAGCTTTATGCCGTGATAGGAGGCTTTCATCTCAGGGGTGCGGATGAAAAACGCATAGAAGCAACTGCAAAGGCGCTGCAACAGCTTGATCCAGCCATCGTCCGGCCTGGACACTGCACAGGACAAAAGGCCGTCTGCCGGCTGCAGGAGGCTTTGGGCGAGAGATGCCGGCCCCTGACTGTGGGAGACTCAATACAGCTCTAAAAATACATGAAGGTGTGAAAGAATGATAGCATTCGGACCGGTGCCCTCCAGGAGGCTGGGGCGCAGCCTGGGCATTAACAACATTCCTGCCAAAATATGCACTTATTCCTGCGCCTACTGCCAGGTGGGCAGGACCATGCAAATGGAGGCAAAGCGCCGTTCCTACTACTCGCCCCAAGAGATCTGGCAAGAAGTGAAGGCGAAAGTGGACAGTTCCAAAAGCCAGGGTTTGGCCATCGATTACCTTACCTTCGTGCCAGACGGAGAGCCCACCTTAGACATAAATCTGGGCCAGGAGATCGATATGCTAAGATCCCTGGGCATCAAGATTGCAGTGATAAGCAACGCCTCCCTGATCTGGGATGAGAACGTGAGGGAGGAACTCTCAAAGGCGGATTGGGTATCGGTCAAGGTGGATGCACTGGATGAGCATATCTGGAGGCGCATGGACAGACCTCATCGAGCGCTAGGGCAGCAGGCAATTTTGCAGGGCATCCTCGACTTCTCGAAGGATTTTAAAGGCGTGCTTGTCACAGAGAGCATGCTGCTGGCAGGCATAAACGATGATGAGATCTCTTTGCAGGCCATGGCAGAATTCCTGGAAAAGGTTAATCCTGCCATTGCCTATATCTCAGTGCCCACCCGGCCGCCCGCAGAAAAATGGGCCACTTTGCCCTCCGAGAAGAGCATTAACCGCGCTTATCAGATATTCAGCGTGAAGGTGAAGCATGTGGAGCTTCTCGTGGGATATGAAGGAGATAGCTTCGATTTTACGGGCAATGTGGAGCGCGACCTTCTGGCAATTGCCGCCGTTCACCCCATGAGAGAAGCAGCGGTAAAAAATTTTTTGCAGCAGGCCCAGGAGAGTTGGCAGGTTGTGGAAAAACTGATCGATCAGGGACAGCTCGTCAAGACCGAATATCAGGGCAACAGTTTCTATCTGAGGCGGCCTAATATTTCCATAGAATAGGATTATAGACCACATTTTTTATAGAATAGATTATTGAGCACAGTTGTTACTACTAATTCGATAATCTGATATATTTAGCACACCAATATAACAGTCAGGTGTTGCAATATGAAGCCAATTCTTGTCGCTTTATTGTTAGGTTTGCTGCTCTTTTCCTCTGGATGCATTCAGCCAGAAAAGGCCCCGGTCGTGGAAGAGAAGGCAGCCACAGAAGGATGGAATGCTGATGGAATCGTGGGGGATAGCGAATACTCTCGCAGCATGGTTCTGCAAGCTCCGGCCAGGCAGGGATATACCGGAGGCGAGATGGAGATCTCTTGGAAGAACGATCAAGAATATCTCTACCTGGGCCTGAACGGCAGCACTGAAGGTTGGCTGGCCATAGGCTTTGAGCCCCTGGAGTGGATGAAGAACGCCGACATAATACTAGCCTCGGTGCAAGGAGGCAAAGCGACGGTACTGGATGAGTATTGCACGGGCAACTACGGTCCGCACATCGAGGATACCATGCTGGGAGGCACAAACGACATCACAGAATTTGGCGGCAGCAAAGGAGACGGCCGCACGGTCATCGAGCTGAAGAGAAAGCTGGATACGGGAGACAAGTTCGATAAGGCTTTCTCGCCCGGCCAGGCGATATCCATAATCTGGGCTCTGTCCAATAACCCCGAGATCAGCTTCAAACACAATGTAGCCTATGGCGAGGGCATTATAACCTTGACCAGTGGACAGACGACGACTTCTACGGCTACAGCTACGGCTGTAACCCTAACCTCGCGCGAGAAAGAGGGAATGCTCTTCATCTGGGAGGAAGAAAAGGCTGCCCGCGACCTGTACATGTCCTTCTATGACAAAAACAATCTCTCCATCTTCATGAATCTGGTGAGATCGGAGCAAAGCCATATGGACCAGGCCAAAGCCATCATAGACAAATACGGGCTTACTATTTCCGGAAATGATGAGCAGGGAGTATTTCAGAACCAGACTTTGCAGAAGATTCATGACGATCTCCTGGCTGAAGGATTGAAATCAGATCAGGATGCTCTGGAGGCGTCGGCCACCTTCGAGGAGATAAGCATCATGGACCTGGAGAAGGAGATATCGGCAACTAAGACGGAGGATATCAGGGTTGTCTACCAGGGACTGCTGGCAGGTTCCAGAAAGCACCTGCGCTCATACGTCTCCGATCTGCAGGGCCGTGGAATACAATACTCACCCAAGTACTTGAGCAAGAGCGAATTTGAAGAGATTATTAAAGCAAATTAAGCCCGCCATCAGAAATCATGGGGAGCCGCCCGGCTCTCCATTTCTTCCCCACAAAATCTTTTTAGCCCTTAGCTTAACGCATGTGTCTCTGCACTCAATGGCTCAGCGACTCTGTAGCTTTCCTGGGTCAGACTATGCCGACCTGCCACCCTGGATTGTCCCGGACCAGGCCCGGCCCTGAGCATCGAAAGCATTGAAGCTGCCAGAAAGGAAATCTTTGCTCATGGTCAGAGTGCACCGGTAGAGCGTCAGCTCCTGCGCATTAACAATATCCAGATAGAGCACATCTTTAACTGCCTGTCCGCTGGCGGAGACTGCATTGGTGGAGCCGGCCAAAGATATGATGCCGCGCCCAAAGACTGCATCCCGGTTCTGGACAAGCAGCAGCTCAACCTTGCCCGGCATGCCGCCCATCATATCCAGATTCCAGTTGCCCCGCAGGTCTTCCTGAACCGGCACGAAAGGCACAAGGTACTGACGACCGCTGATTGCGCTCAGATACTCCGTCGTATGCTCCGGGTCAAGCGGGCGCATCAAGGGATCTATACTTAGGGGATCCTTATTGGGATCGATATATACTATTTGTGTATCCAGGCTGCTCGTTCTTCTCATGTCGTCCGGCAAAGTGAAGATGTCACTTCCCAATGGATCATACTGTGACTGGCCCTGCACACTCAGGCACATGACTATAGCCGCCCAAGCTATCAGCATCTTTGCGAACATTAATCAAAACCCTCAATCTCTAATTTTCCCCGCAGGCATAAAAACTGGGCCTTCATATGAGCCATACAGAGCACCTATATGATTGCTGTAGGCAATTTCAAAGCTGTTTTTCCAGAACACTCCACATCTCTGATATGGCCTGCCCTACCGGTCCGCCAATCTCCACCACAGCCTTGCCCGATACTATGGCCTTTACCACGGAAGGATGGAAAGGCAGTCTTCCTGCGACCATAATGGCTCGCTCCTGACAGAGGGCCTCGATGCGCCGGGATGCTTCTGGGTTGAGGTCGTATTTATTTATGCAAACTGCAGTATCGATGCCGAAATGAACAGCCACGTCCAGGATCCTCTCCAGGTCGTGCTCGCCGCTAAGGGTGGGCTCGGTCACCACCAGGGCCAGATCGACTCCGGTAAGCGAGGCTATCACCGGGCAGCCGATGCCGGGAGAACCGTCGATCAGGATCAGATCCAGCTTGCGGGATGCGGCCAGATCGCGAGCCATCTCCCTTACCATGGCCACCAATTTGCCCGATGCTTCCTCGCCAGGGAATAGCTCGGCATGAACCAGTGGGCCGAATCTGGTATCAGATAGGTAGGCATAACCGGCCAGGCTCTCTCTCATCTCCACAGCCTCAGCCGGACAGACCAGTTTGCAGACGCCACAGCCCTCACAGAGGGCGAGATCGACCTGGAAATCGGTAATGGCCGCGAAACGGCAGGCATCCTGGCATGAGCCGCACTGGGTGCATTTCTCGCTATCGATAAACGCTCTCTTGATGCCGTAAAACTCGCGGCGCTCCATGACTGCTGGCTGGAGGATCAAGTGTAGATCGGGAGCGTCCACGTCGCAGTCGGCATAGACTGCCCGGCCGCGTGCTAAAGCCGCCAACGAGGCTACTATCGAGGTCTTGCCCGTCCCGCCTTTGCCGCTCACTATGGCGATCTGCTTCATGATATCATCTCCTCAATTTCCCTGACCATGCCGGCAAATTTGGCCTTCCACTCCGGCATCTTCTCAGAGAAGACCTCTCCTCTTGAGTAGAGCTCTGCAATCTTCCGATCAAAGGGAATCTCCATAAGCAGGGGTATGTTTCTCTTCTCCAGGTACTCGTAGACCTTTCTGTCTCCCATGCCGCTCTTGTTGACCAGGACCGCCCGAGGAACTTGCATATTCTCCAGCACCTTCAGGGCGATATCCAGATCGTAGAGGCCGAAGGGAGTGGGCTCGGTGACCAGAAGGCAAAAGTCGGTACCGCGCACTGCCTCCACCATGGAGCAGGAGGTGCCGGGCGGACAGTCCACAATTACCATCTCGCCCTTGGCCAGATCTTTTACGGCCTTGATGAGGGGGGTGGTACGCGCCTCACCTAAGGCAAGCTCCCCCCAGATGATCTCCACACCGTCGGATCGTGCCAGAAATATCTCTCCCACGGCACGGGTGGTTTCGCTGACGGCCTTCTCTGGGCATATGATAGTACATGCTCCGCAGCCGTGACAAAGTTCAGGAAATAGCAAAACGGTTTCGGGGAGCACGGCCAAAGCATGATAGGCGCAAACATCGGCACATTTGCCGCAATGCGTGCACTTCGCCTCATCGATGACCGGCACAGTAACGTGACATTCTTTTCTCTCTAAAAGAGTCCTTTCAGAAAAGAAAAGGTAGGAGTTGGGCTCCTCGACATCGCAGTCGGCGATTTTTATCCGGCTTAATCCGGGCGAGGCCAGGGAAGTGGCCATGCTCGTGGCCACCAGGGTCTTGCCCGTGCCACCCTTACCGCTAGCTATGGAGATTTTCAATTCATTAACTCCTGAAAATGGCCGGGCTGGTGATCCGGCTCAATATTTCCTTTCTGGTATGCACGTAATAATAAATAAAGCTGCAGATCATACCTCGGATCGCAGCTTTTCAATTTTCTCTCTAACAGCAAGAAGGTCTTCTTCCAGTCTCCTTGCTACATCCTCCAGGTAGATCTTCTCATCAGCCAGCGTGGGCTGGCGAAAGGGTCCATAGCCTGATGCCATAAACGCCTGCCTGGCTACATTACCTCTGCCTAGTCGCATTCCTTTGCCACAGCACCCATACCAGGATGCTCTATTCGCCCCAGCATTCACCCACCAGGGCCCGGTACAGTCTCCCCAAGGCACTATTTCACCCCATTAATAACTTATGAGAATATATACTTAAATGTTTCTATAAACAAATTCTGGAGCACATCAGCCGGGCATTCCAACAGCCATACTCTATTCAGCTACGAGGCGGTCGCTTCCTTTCAGTATCATGTCCCACGAGAATCAAAGAATGCCGGGGCCCAAATATAGAAGTTTTCTAAAAAGCTGGTCGTGGGTGAAGCTTACTGAAAATCATTACGAGAATCGAATGCATGAGGTCTGTTTTGGCAGCAGACATCCATTGCATTACTTGCTAGCGCTTTTCAGCAGCTCACGTACGCAACCAAAAGGCTAATCAGGGGAAAAATACGTCCGTTAAATTTATAAATCATAGATAGACAGATTTATCCATGAGTGGTGTGCACCCTAGCTTCCATGATGATCTTAAAACATTTTTTATGAACTTCGTATTCATTACTGCAGAGTCAGTCCGGGCCACCCAGGGCAGTAAGGGTGTCAAGATCATGAGCGTGGATATGGGGTCCAGGCTATGGAATGAGCTGAAGAAAGAGTTCTACGAATGCGCCAGCCCGAGGATGCAGGTCAGTGAGAGGATTGAATGTTTTATGGAGTCCTTAAAGAAGAACATGCTTATTGAAGACTTTTCCTTTGCGTGTTTGGATGGCCGCCTGGAAATCACCATCAAGAATTGTTTCTTCGTCCAGGCCAGCAGCAGACAAAGGCGTGAGGGCATGGAATATCCCCTCTGTCCCATAGGCGGCCTGATAGTAACTGGTCTCCACGAGAATGCAGGTTTGCTGACAACTCTTGAGAATATCGAACACGATCCTGTTTCTGGCATATCTACACTTACCTTAGAACTGCACCCACCAAGATCCATATAGATCCATATAGATCCATATAAATTCACTCATTAATTCAGAGATCTTCCGTCCTTGCAGTATCCTCTGCATTGAATCTGGCCTGCAAAATGAAACTGATATCTTTTCCGCCAAATGTTGTCTTTTCGATAAAGAATATAGATGCTATTAGCCTCCACCTAGGTGATATTCCGGAAACTGTTATCAGGCTTATTTCAGTTGATGCAGATTATGAGTCAAAGCTCCTGGCCACCAGAATATTGGCGCTGCGCCCCTGCAAGAATCTATGAAAATTTGAATTGATGAAATTCTGAGAATTGCCATGCAAAAGAGCCAGAAGATACGGCCGAAAAGACGATTTCACTTGATTAGTATCTTATGAGATTATATACTTAAATATTTCCATAGGGCAACTTAGAAATATGACCTTTTAGATATAAGACAACCATGTGTCCCTGTCGAGGAAGAAGAAGGGGAAGACGCTGGATATCAGAGGTTCCAACCATACGATGCTTTATGCCGGAGGGCTGCCCCAAGATTCAGGCCATATCAATAACACTAGAGGAGCTGGAGGCCGTGCGGCTGGTAGACCTGCTGGACCTGGACCAGGAAGAAGCGGGATTTTATATGGGCATCTCCAGGAAGGCCTTCTGGAACGATCTGATGAATTCCAGAAAGAAGATTGCTGCCGCTCTGGTCTATGGGATGGGGCTTAGGATCGAGGGAGGCAGCTTTGTCCTGCGGGGCACAGAAGGCTCGAATGACATGGAAGGACAGACCCTCCAACGTGATATGGAACTGGTGGAAAGGGAGCTGGCACTTCTGCAATCGCGAGTGGAGCACCTAAGCTCCAAGCTCGCTTCTTTAAAGGGATTGGATAAGACCAATTCGGATGAACGTGATACAGATTGATTTATGACGAATTTTTATATAGATTGCAAACCTAAATTTGGAGCGGAGGTATAAAAAAAGATGAGATCGTTGCTATACATTATGGTGGCCGTTTTCGCGATCATGCTGGCTACCTCCAGCGCAGGATCAGACCCACCTAGGAAGGCCCCTGTCTATCTGGGTATGAGTCACTACCCTGAGCCTGTAAAGCTGGGAGGAAATGCCTATACTCTGCCGGAGCAAGCGACGGAGTTGAGGTCATCAATTTGGCCATCTCGTCCCGGCTTTAACTTTACTCCCAACCCAAGCTATGCTCTTGCTAGGGATTCCTTGAACATCAGCGAATATCATGTACCCACTATCGTTGATTTTCTGAAAGAGGGTTTCAGCCCGGAGGGCATCAACTACAGCTATCATGCTCCTGCACTGGGGGATTTCGCCAGCCCTGATTGGAGCCCGACAAGCGACATCCATATCTATCATGTTCCAGCGATCACAAATTTTCTAAAAAACGACTGGCAACCACCTCAACCGGAATTTCAATACTATCCGACATGGATTTATCAATATCTCCGATCAGGATGATTCCAATTTTTTTTTTTGAGAATATTGAGTGTTTGTGGGCTTTCAGCAAAGATTAAATATATGATCTCATAAGCTCCTTTTTCTGTTGAGAAGAAAAATCGGCAAATTGCATACATAATGGTGTTGACATGAGTGCGCCCCAATCAAATGAAGCCGACGAAAAGAGTTGCGATGGCCTTTGCAGCTCCTGCACTGACAAAATGAGCTGTGATGATCCAAGAGCCCAGCAAAAAGAGACTGCAGACCGCATGATCCGAATTAAGCACAAGATCGTGGTGGGCAGCGGAAAAGGCGGCGTGGGCAAGAGCACCGTTACCGTCAATCTGGCCGCCGCTCTGCAGAGCAGAGGCTACAAGGTTGGCATTCTGGATGCAGATATCACCGGCCCCAATATCCCAAAGCTCCTGGGGATTGAAAACGTGAAACTGATGGCCGGCCCGGAGGGGCTGCAGCCGGCAGATGCCTCGGGCATCAAGACTGTCTCCATGGCCTTGCTCTTGAAGAACCGGGAATCTCCAGTGGTCTGGCGCGGTCCCATGAAGATGGCCGCCCTAAAGCAGTTCGTATCCGATGTCAACTGGGGCGACCTAGACTTCCTGTTGGTAGACCTGCCCCCGGGAACCAGTGACGAGCCCATCAGTGCCGCTCAGCTAATCTCTGGCCTCGATGGAGCCATCATTGTTACCACTCCGCAAGAGGTGGCATTGCTGGATTCCCGCAAGGCTGTGAACATGTTCCTCATGATGAATGTGCCCATGCTGGGGATCATTGAGAACATGAGCGGACTTATCTGCCCCCACTGCGGCAAAAGGATAGATGTTTTTAAAACAGGCGGCGTGGAGAATGCTGCAAAAGAATTAGATGTGCCATTCTTAGGTGCCATACCTCTGGACGCGGAGATCAGTAGACTGGGCGACATGGGCAAGACTTTCACTAAGAACGAGACGGCAGCTGCAAAGGCATTCGACAAGGTTGTGGACGCCATTCTGATTAGGCTTATGGGGCAGCTAGCCCCATCGCCGGACCAAAACCTTTAAGTATTTATTCGTATAAGCTCTAAATAGGGCCTCATGTGGGCTGAAGATGTAGCCAGACACGTATAGACTGCGAAGCCGGCACAAATGATCACTGAATCGAGATTCACCTCCCCTCGAGAAAATGTGTCGGCCCCCCTCCTTTATTGGTTTCCTTTATCTCAAATGATTCTCTTCTATAAGTTCTCCCGTCTGCTCTTCTCACCCGATTTCCGGCACACCGTTGGCCAGCCAGATCCTTAATCAGGCCCGAGAAGAGCTATCTTTATTCCAGGAGCATAAGGGTGAATATCAAGCTCTGAAGCTCTCCGAGGCCGAAGCTCGATGCTTCGAGCTGATGCTTCATGGAGAGAGCTGCAAGCCGCTGCCGAGAGTTCTGACAGACGCCCTCTACAATACCTATCTGGTTGAGGCCAGGGTCAGGACATTAAAAGAGTTATGACACTTTTGCAAAAGTACTGGGAGTATCTGTCCTAGAATCGCCTTTGTGCGTGCTTTGAGATTTTTTATGATTGAATAAATTATAACCCCACATCCCGCAGGTAGCCTTTTTTTTTTATGAAACATTTGGTTCCTAGCTATTTAGTGTGGGTATGATAGAGGCATAAACTCATGTGGCTTCCAATCCTTACATCCGAACTGAGTATTCCGCAGCCTTGCGTGCCGATTTCTTGATCCTTGCTCGGATCTCATTTCATGATATCCTCAGATTAGCCACTTGAAACAGCGAAGAACCCTTTTTCCTTTTTAATCTTTTGCTAAATATCTATTTTTATACAAAAGAGCTTCTCGAATTTCTCATACTTGGCCCGGGCTCTATAGAGGTTTTGCCGGGTATAGGGCAAACCCTGCTGGCAGGCCAGCATGTCCCTGACCTCGGCCTGGGTAAACACCGCCTCAAGCTTCTCTTTGGCAATTGAGGATATGCTTACTTTTTCCGAGCAAATCTCCAGATCCAGATCTCCCAGCCAGTTCCACTGCCTGTCGTAGCGCATCAGAAAAAGGTGATCTTTTTGGCAGCGTGCCGAGACCAGCCAGCTCGATTCCGTACCATGATAAGCCAAGCTCTCCAGATCTGCGTCGCACTTGCTGCAAAAACCGACCATATTTCTCTCTAATGAGACCGGATCCAGCCTTTTTCCTTCAAAAACGAGGGTACGACTCTTCTCCTCAAGTTGGTTCATCTTAACTTTAAGACGTCCGCCATGCTGTAAATGCCAGGCTCTTTCCCGACAATCCACTCTGCTGCCCGCACGGCTCCACTGGCAAATGCCGTTCTGCTGTGGGCCTGATGCTTTATCTCCAGCCGCTCGCCGGATCCTGCGAAGAGCACGGTGTGATCACCCGCGATATCCCCGCCTCGCACAGCATGCACTCCAATCTCTTTTCCCCGATGCATGGTGCCTTGCCGGCCATATACGACCTCTTTCTTGCCTAAAGCCCTCTCTATCGCTTCCACGGTGGCCAGAGCCGTGCCGCTGGGAGCATCTTTCTTCTGATTGTGATGGGCTTCGATGATCTCGATGTCGTAATCCTTGAGGGCTGCGGCTGCATCGGCTACCAGCTTCCAGAACACATTAACACCCAGGGCGAAGTTGGGCGTTACGACCGCGGCCACATGGCCTTCTATCGCCTTTCTCATTTGGGAATGCTGCTCGGCAGAAAAACCCGTAGTTCCTACCACAAGGTCAATTCCGAGGTTTGCCGCGGTGCATACGTTATCTACCGCCGCCTTGGCAATGGTAAAGTCGATGAGCACATCCGGTTTGCTCTCCCTTAAAACCGACTCCAGCTGCAAGGCATCCTTAACGATAACGCCTCCTGGGAGTGCCTTTCCCGCACCAACGGCATCTAATCCTGCCACGAGCTGCATGTCTCTGATCTTGGCCGCTTCCTGGATGATCAGGGTGCCCATACGCCCCAGGGCACCAGTAATGGCTATGCGCGTCATGCTCTCTCGCCTAGCCTTTCCAGGATCTCCTTTAAGATCAACTCTTTTTCAGGAGCCATTGCCGCTAGAGGAAGACGCAGTGGACCATTGGCCAACCCCAGATACTTATGAGCGGTCTTCACGGGAATGGGATTGGTCTCCAGGAACATGGCCCGCACCAGGGGTGCAAGCTCATAGTGCAGTGACCTGGCTTTCTCAAAGTCTCCCTTAAGAACGGCGTCCACCATGGCCACTGTCTTTCTGGGAGCAACATTGGCCACCACGGAAACTACACCGCGAGCGCCCAGAGCCATGGTTGGCAGTGTCAGATCATCATCTCCCGAGAGAACGACGAAATCACTGCAGCGGGTCTGCTCGATGATCTGAGATTGCTGAGAGAGGCTTCCGCTGGCTTCTTTTATGGCTACGATGTTCTTTATCTTGGACAACTTCGCGACCAATTCCGGCTTGAGATCGATTCCGGTTCTCTTGGGAACATTATAGAGCACAATGGGAATGTCGCACTTCTCGGCTATGATCTTGAAGTGCTCGAACATACCCCGGTCATTGGGCTTATTGTAGTACGGCGTGATTAATAAAGCGGCATCTGCGCCTGCTTCAGCCGCATGGCGCGTCAGCTCCAAAGCCTCATGAGTATTGTTTGAGCCCGTACCTGCTATTACCGGCACCTTGGAAGACTCCACGGCAATATCCACAACCCGTTTATGCTCTTCAAAGGTTAATGTGGCCGATTCACCAGTTGTGCCGCAGGGAACAATGCCTGCTATGCCGGTTTTATTCAGGTACTTAATGTTCTTTTTCAGTCCCTCCTCATCCAGGCTTTCATCTTCTAAAAATGGCGTGATTATAGCAGGAAACACGCCTTTAAACATCGATCTCGACCTCGCCTCGGCGAGTCCTTCTCTGTCTCATAACATTGGAAATATATCCTGCCACACGATTGCGTATGGTCTTATTTTTAATATCGGTATACTCGGATACCTTCAGCTTATTCTGTTCAAAGTCAGGGCTAAATGAGCTCTCGTAAGTCCTCAACAGATCCATTGCGAAATTCTTGATATAACTAGGTTTTACACTTCCCATAATCAACACTCCAGCTAGAGCAATCCGTTGTGCATCCTTGCCTCATCAATTTATATCTTCCCGTCCCGCAGGACGTCGGCTATCATTATCACTTGCCTGGCGACCTGCAAGGCAGAGGCCCCTATTAGCCACAGCCGGGAACGATCTTCATGGCTACCCTTTTCCAAGATCGCATCCGGCAGAAAGCCCTCGGATGCTATGACCTGCCCGAGGCCGCGCACTATGCTCATGCTCTCGCTACCCTGCTGAGGCTCACGCTCTGGATCGTACTCCATTGTCACAAGGCCCAAGGCCCGCAAGGCTGGCCTGGTCTGCGGGCTTATGTTCATGGCCGCAGCGGCTCCGGGATCGAAGATCATGGTCGCCAGGATGATGCCTGCCAGGCGGCCTTTCCCCCCAAACCTGACGCATCCGGATTGGCAGGCCTTTCCTCCTTCTTTTACCAGACCACCTTCCACCTGAGCCACGTCCGCTGGAGTCGCTGCTGGGGAGATAGCCATACCCAGGCTTGATCCCGCCTCCGCAATAATCTCGAAGGTCTTCGGCTCATGCAAGAGCAGGTCCGCTGCTTCCTGAACCTCACATAAAACCCGGTAGCGGTTCGCCTCCTGCCGCAAGTGAGCGACTTGGCTGACCGGCCCAACGCCCTTTCCCACCTGCATGCTGCCGAGAAGCGCCCTCTCTGCAAAATTCTTAGCTTTGCGGGCCGACTCTTTCAAGGGATTGCCCAAGGCGAGAAATGAGGTCAAAGCAGCAGAGTAGGTGCATCCTACGCCGTGGTTTTCGCCCGCCACCCGGCTACCCGGCAAAAGGATGGCCTCTTCCTCCTCCACCAACAAATCGGTGCAGTCCAGATGTCCCCCCTTAACAATCACGGCCTTCGGCCCAAGCCGCAAGATCTTTCGAGCGGCTTGATAGGCGCTGTCTCTATCGCGAACCTGGACTGCCGTTAGAGCCTGGGCCTCGAAGATGTTGGGGGTGACTACTCTGGCCAGTGGAATGAGATGATCTTTTAAAGCATCTACCGCCTCAGGGCGAAGCAGCCTGCCGCCCGCTTCCGCCTCGATTACCGGATCTAAGACGAAGGGAATATCTGTCATTTGCAGGTGATCGGCGACTGCAAGTACAATCTCTTTGCTATGCAGCATGCCCGTCTTGGCAAAGGAAATGGAGAAATCATCGGTGATCGATCTGAGCTGCGCCATGACTACATCGGGCCCCAGGCCATAGACCTGTTGCACTCCCAGAGTATTTTGGGCAGTAATGGCTGTGATGGCGCAGGTCCCATGCAGTCCCAGCGCGGAGAAAGTCTTGAGGTCCGCCTGAATTCCAGCCCCACCCCCCGAGTCCGAGCCGCCTATGGTCAGCACGACTTGTGGCATTCGCTTCCCTTTTTTAGCCTTCCAATCAGGATATCTTCTTCTCTGCAGCTTGCACCATTTTCTCCGGCAGCTTGTACTTTTGAGCGATCTTCAAAGCGTTGCGGTAAAGGCCGGCTTGCATATGCTGCTCGTAGGACTTCATGGCCGCTTGCAGCCTCATATCTTCCGGAAGCTCGAATTCATCGGCGATCTCGGCCGCATTCTTGACCAGACCAACGCTCATGCTCTTGTTAAAGGCCTGGATCGCGGCCTGCCGGACCATATCATCGGGCAGACCATATTCCTTGGCATAATCGGCAGCAGTCCGGTATTGTTCGCTGTCTATTTTCCTGTCGAATGATCTCTGGGCAGCAACCAGACGAAGATCTGAGGGAAGATCATACTTCTTGGCCAGATCTGCGGCAAGCGAATAATCGCCCTTCTTAATATTGGCATCGTAGGCTTTGCGGACAGCCTCTATTAGCATATCATTTGGCAGACCGAAGTCAGACTTGATCTTTGCTGCCTCATGGTAGGCACCCAGGTTCATCTTTTCGGCAAACAGCCTAGCACCCTCAGTAAGCTTACTCTCAGCCATAGCATCCTCCATTAAGTTTATTACCACATTTTATGCAATGCGATTCTTTGCGATTCTTGTACAATTACTATTATTGTATCAAGAATAAGAAACTATCAGTCATCAATCCTATCTCGGAGATTGGTGATGAAAGCATACTGCGTGGTGGTTGGAAGCTTTCGCCTCAGCTCCCTTACTTCAGGAAGATAGATTATTATCTGCTTCGCGTGCGGCCTTTCTTTGCCTAAGATCTTGCTGACAAGCTCCACTTCCGGCTCGCCCTGAACCCGAGCGGCGCCATTGCCAAAGTCGGGAGACATCTCAATTAGCATGGGCAGTCGCAGACGGCTCCACAGAAACCTGGGCAGGCTTTGCGAGATCAGATCCAGCTCGACTTTATCAATGACGAAAAAAGAATTATCCTTTCCCTTGACGCCGGGTTTTTCCATAGTCAATAGCTGCGTCAAGTTGATTCGCCTAGTGGGCAGGTGCTGATTCATGGTCTGGATGGTCTTGACCAGCACATTCTTGTTCATCGTCTGTCTGTCTCCGGGAAATGCCATTGGCGCTTTTTATGCTCTCTTGCGACTTAAAGATAACCGTTATCGATGTCCAAAAAAATGTACGTTGCATAGCAATCTACCACATAAGTGCGACCTCGCCAGGGGCGCGGTAGTCTGCGATAGGTCATGCAAAAAAACGAACCGCTTTTCAATCCTAGGACATATTGATCGCCAGCGAATTCGACCACCCTGAAGTGGCTCCTTTATCATCCAGGGCCATGGCTTTGACCTGATATGTTCCGGCCTTGCTCCATTTGTGAGATACGCTTTCACTCTTCCCAGAGTCAATGAAGACCAAACCGGTCCAGGAAGTTGTTTCATCTCCCCAGTCGAAGACATACTTGACAGGGTCTCCATCAGGATCGTTTGCAGCTGTAGCATATCTATACGTGGCCTTGCTGCGTCCCAAGGTCGGTCCCGATGGTACGATCGGTGTATCGGGTGGATCATTGTCACTGATATTCACATCCAATAGATCCGTCCACCCTGATGATGCACCTTTGCTGTCAGTGGCATTGGCTTTGATCTGATACCTTCCCACTTTGATCCAGGCATGAGGTGCGCTTTCAACTGAGCCAGAATCGACCATCCCGGTAGTAGAGGTCGTCCCATCTCCCCAGTCGAAGGAGTACATGACTTTATCACCATCGATGTCTTTAGCCATTGTAAAATAGCTATGAGCGATCCCTATGTAGCCCGAACTCGGCCCGAATAGGTTCCTCGGCTCATTAGGTTTGTTGTTTGCCATAACGGCAATTGTCAAATTCCTGGACCAATTTGATGTGGCTCCTACTCTATCCTTGGTAATGACTCTGATCTGGTAGGTTCCTTCATTACTCCAACTGTGCACTGCACTTGCATTACGCCCAGATCTGATAAGATCCGTACTGGACTCATTTTCGTCTCCCCAGTCGAAGGTGTACTCTGCAAGGTCCCCATCAGGATCTGATACGAATGAAGTATACGTATATGCGGCCCAGGCATAAACCGATCTAGGTCCAGATGGTTCTGAGGGGTCATCGGGGGGTGAATTTATAATGACATTTTGCGCTTCTGACCATCCCGAGGATGCCCCTCGTTCGTCCATGGCATTTACCCTTATATGGTATGTTCCTGCTTTGCTCCAAGAATGATTCGCGCTCGCCCTTGCACCAGAGACAAGAAAGCCAGTGATGAATTCCGTTCCATCTCCCCAATCCAGGGCATACCTCATTTGATCGCCGTCTGGATCATCGGAGGATACAGAGTAGCTAATGGGAGTCCCTGGCTGGCCCGAAATAGGGCCTGATGGAGTTTTAGGTTTTTTGGGTGGTGTATTTATTGTGATGTCGAGCGACTCGGACCACTCAGAGAGGCCTCCCCTGCGATCTATGGCAATAGCTCTGATCTTATATGTTCCTGCCTTGTTCCAAGTGTGATTCGTGCTTGCCGCTTCACCAGAATTGATGAGAGACGTATTCGATTCCGTTCCATCTCCCCAATCCAGGGTATACATCACCTGGTCTCCATCCGGATCTACGGCAAAGGTGGAAAAGCTATAGGATGCCGCAGGGACGCCAATGGTGGCTCCGGTAGGGATGACTGGCATTTCAGGAGGATTATTATAAATTTCGGTAAAGATCAATGGCTCCGGCCAATAGGACACTATGCCACCATCACTGACAGTCCATTGCAGTGATCGGCCTGCATCGAAAATTGACCCGCCCAAGGCATAACTCACATTTCCGATAAAAGGAGCTCCTTGAGAAAATATGATGGATGACCACAGCAATACCAATATAAAAAAAATCCTTAGCGAATGGCTACATGTCATCTGGAACACAAAAGAAAAAGTAATATGAATTGTATTTAAATTTTTCTACAGACATATCGTTAGATCATGGTTCACAATTAATACTTAATTTAGTTTCTTATCAATAATTCAAAACCTTTTTAAGACTAAACATCCGTACCTATAATGCTAACTTTAATAAAGAAGGATGGATCTTGAAACGAATCAAGTTAGAAAATCATGATGGCTGCATTATAAACGCATGCGTAATGGAGTAGTTAAGGCTATCAAAACTAAAATCGTACATATATTAGATCTGAGCAAGCAAAAAAAGGTTAGGATATGGATATTTAAATATGTCGTTGGAAATTATAATTATTTCAGAAGCACATTCAGTAGGGCGAAGTGAATCGTTACAAAAGATTATTCATAAGCTCAAATGATGAAAAATACGAAAATCGCAGACGACATGACCTTAAAGCAGCTCATATAAATTTGTTTATAAACGGGAGGGATTTATATGGATGTATGTGAATTAAATAAAAATGAATTTAAAAGTGTTCTCTTGGTCGAGGATGAAGAGGCCCATGCAGAAATTATCCGCCGAGTATTTGAAGAGAAGAGTCCAGAACTGTCTTTTAACCATGTTGTAAGCATCAATGATGCCATTAAATGGTTAGAATTTTATAAAGCACCATATCCTCCGCTTGTTATCTCCGATTACAACCTTCCTGATGGAAATGGATTAGAACTGGCGAAAGGTGCTGCTAGCCCTGAAGAAGTTGGTTTTCCTCTTATCATCCTCACCGGGGTAGGGTCAGAAAAACTTGCAGTTCGGGCTCTTAGATCAGGTGCTTTAGATTATGTAGTAAAGAGCAACGAGGAGTTGCACCAGCTTCCAAAAATAGCCAAGTACGTACTTCGCGAATGGGATTTAATAATGGAACGAAGATTTGCAGAAAATGAGTTAAAGGATTTTATAAATGATCTGGATGATGCAAATAATCATTTAGAGGATTTCTTAGAGGGGATATCACAGGACCTGGAGGATTCAATCTCTTCCATCCATAACTTCAGTAATATCTTGCAAGAAAAATATGCAGATAAATTAGATGATGCGGCTCGAAGCGACCTGAAGAAAGTTGAAGCTGCTATGGAAAGGACCAATACTCTATTAGATAAATTGTTCGAGTATGTTGTTCCTATTTACTTTGATAGTTCGCTGATTGAGATTTACAATGCTAAATTGAATATACTAAATAGAAATGACATCTTGGCAAAAATTGAAAATTAATGTAGCTATGGCCAAATCCAATCACATATTAAACTAAGTGGATAGCCTGCAAAAGCAGCAGTCCGTTTACGTTGAAGATGAAGTGATCTGGGCTTTCTACGACCCCCCATGAAACAAAGACAGTTCATCGAAGATAGGCGGGCTGGTATGTGACTTTTTATGATAGATGGTTAGGGCAGATGAGCGTTTATTCAGGCCATAGACAAGTCATTTCCTTCCGCAGTGCTTTGATGCTGGCGGCCTTCATGTTGCTCGGCTATCTGGCACTGATGGTTCTGTTTAGAAACGACCAAGCGTTACGCACCGTGATCTGCGATTTGCTCTGTCCGGTTTTTAATGGTCTGGCTACAGTCGGTTTAATCTATGCGGCCCAACGCACCAAGATCTATGGATGGCGTATACACCTTGCCTGGACCATTCTGGCTGCAGCACAGCTATCATTTACGCTGGGAGACATCGCATGGACGGTTCTGGAGATAGGTTTCCATGAAGATCCATCCTCTTACGTAGCCGACGGACTGTACCTTTTGTTTTATCCTCTTTTTGCCGCAGGAATACTTCTCTTGCCAGCGAAACCATTGAATCGTGATGAGCTACTCAAACTATTGCTGGACATCGGAATTATAATGAGTTCAACGGTCTTGGTGTTCTGGGCATTTTTAATTGAGCCACTTATCGCGGCCAACGAAGAGGATGCATTGGCTTTTGCAATCGCCCTAGCTTATCCTGCAATGGATTTAATTCTGTTTTTTGGATTGCTGCAATTGCTTTTTAGGCGGCTCAGGTCGCCAGGACAAGGACCGTTACTGCTGCTATCAGCCGGAATTATTGCCGGGATCCTCGCAGACGTTGTCTACCTTCTGCAGTCTCTCCAGGGAACATATGAGTCAGGCAACCTCTTGGATATGGGATGGCTGATGAGCTACGCCTTTATCGGACTAGGTGGCGTATTGCAGGCAAATGCTAGCAAGCTTAATCCATCGAAGTCTACTGATCAATTTGAACCAAAAAGCGAGCAATTCGCCTGGCTTTCTTATTTGCCCTACTTTTTTGCTGCAGGTTCCTACCTTCTGCTCATATGGAGCCGCTACCACCTGAGCGATTCTTTCGGAGAAATTTCATGGGGCGTAGGCGGTATCATTGGGCTTGTGATCCTTCGCCAGGTATTAGGCTTAAATGAAAATGCAAGGCTCTATAAGATTGCCAAAAAGGAGATCGATGAGCGCGAGCGGTCACAGGAACTGCTTTCACAAAGCGAAGAACGTTACCGCACCGTTTTCGAAGTTGCGCCGGAAGTGATCTTTACTATTTCGTCAAAGGATGCAACACTCACGTCTCTCAATCCCGCCTTTGAGAAATTGACAGGATGGCCTGCGAGAGAACGGCTCGGCAAACCCTTCATAGGAATTATGCATCCCGAAGACCTGCCCATCGCCCAAGAGATGTTTAGCGAAACCCTGAGTGGAGAGTATGCGCATTCACATGAACTGCGGGTCCTCTCCCAATCCGGTGA
Source organism: Methanothrix sp. (assembly GCA_035527135.1). Lineage (GTDB taxonomy): Archaea > Halobacteriota > Methanosarcinia > Methanotrichales > Methanotrichaceae > Methanothrix. Next base: position 18,861 of record DATLBD010000077.1, read on the forward strand.
GTATCTAACTGCAGAAATCATATGCGTACCCCAAATCGAACGCGGAAAGATTGTAGGAAAGCTTGGATTTGCTCGAAACATTACCGAGCGCAAACAGGCAGAAATCACCTTGCAGGTGGCCAAAGAGTACGCGGAAAATCTGATCCAGACTGCCAATGCTATAGTAATCGGATTAGATCTGCATGGCAATATCACTGTCTTCAATCAGGCCGCCGAAAAAATCACAGGTTACAGCAAAGCTGAATTGCAAAACCACAATTGGTTTGAATTGATCGTTCCAAAGGATCGCTATCCTGAGGTCTGGTCCGTTTTCAAGTATTTTAAGTCTGCCGATTTGCCAAGAAACTTTGAGAATCCCATCCTGACCAAGTCCGGCCAGGAACGATATATTGTCTGGCAGAATAGCCTCGTACGCGAGCAGGACCGGATCGTGGGCATAGTCTCCTTTGGGATTGACATTACCGACCGTAAGCTAGCAGAGGATGCTCTGCAAAAAAGTGAGCGATCTTACCGCCTACTTGCTGAAAACGTGACGGATGTTATCTGGACCATGGACCTGGACCTAAAGTTCACCTATCTCAGTCCTTCTATTGCCCGTCTTATCGGCTACGGCGTTGAGGAAGCAACTCTCTTGACGCTGGAAAAAATCCTGACACCCAGCTCTTTAAGGATGGTCCAGAAAGTTATAGCTGAAGAGCTGGAGAATGAAAATAATCCGCAAAAGGATCCTTTAAGGTCGCGGACCCTCGAAGTCGAAGAATACTGCAAAGACGGGCGTATCATCTGGGTGGAAGTTAAGACTTCATTTCTGCGCGATCAAAATGGCCGAGCCATCGGCATGCAAGGGATCTCACGTGATATTACAGACCGAAAGATTGCTGAAAATGCGCTCATTGAGTCGGAAGCCAAATACAGAACCATCTTTGAAAATACCGGAAATGCGGCTCTCATCCTGGATGAAGACACCACAATCTCCCATGCAAACGAAGTGGCTGATGAAATATTTGGTTACCGCGGAGAGGACGTGGTGGGCAAGAAAAGCTGGACTGAATTCATCTACAAAGATGATCTCAAATTTATGAAAAAATATCATGACTTAAGGAGATCTGATCCAAAGGCAGTCCCACAAAGCTATGAGTTAAGGTTGATCGACGCACATGGAAAAATGAGATGCGCATTCATAACCGTAGCCATGATTCCAGGAACAAAGCAAAGTGTAGCTTCCCTCACGGATATAACAGAGCGCAAAGCTGCCGAGGAGATGCTCAAGGCTTCCTTGCAGGAAAAGGAGATTCTTCTCAAGGAGGTTCATCATAGGGTCAAGAACAACCTGCAAGTGGTCTCCAGCCTGCTAAGCCTCCAGTCAGAATGTATCAAGGACAAGCAAACCGTCGAAATGTTCCGGGAGAGCCAAAATCGCATTAAGTCCATGGCATTGATTCATGAAAAGCTATACAGGTCCAAAGACATCTCAAAGATCAATTTTTCCGAGTATATCCGGAGCCTGTCAGGAAATCTCGTTAGGTCTTATGAAACCGTTTCTGGAGTCAGACTCAATCTTAACGTCGAAGATATCTATTTAGGAATAGATTCAGCAATCCCATGTGGACTCATTATTAACGAGCTGGTTTCAAACTCGCTAAAACACGCTTTTCCGGCAGGCAGCAAAAGTAGCGAAGGCGAGATCAAGATCGAGTTTCTCCGAGATGATAATAACAAGTTCAAGCTGACAGTCAGCGATAACGGCATAGGCTTCCCAAGAGATGTGGATTTTCAGCAGACAGAATCTCTGGGCCTACAGCTCGTGAGGATCCTGACCGATCAGCTCAGCGGAAGCATTGAGCTTCACAGGAGCTCTGGAACGAAATTTATAATTACTTTCACCGAAAATAAAACATGATGTAGGTGTTGGAGATTGGCAAAAAAGAGAATTCTGGTGGTAGAGGATGAGGTCATTGTGGCCATGGATATTCGTAATAGACTGAGGCACCTGGGATATGAGGTCTCCGCTATTGCGTCTTCTGGAGAAGAGGCCATTGAAAAAGCGAAAGAACATCCTGATCTAATTCTAATGGATATTGTATTGAAAGGAAAAATGGACGGCATCGAAGCCGCCAGGCATATCCAGGAACGCCAGAGTATCCCCCTGATTTTTCTTACTGCCCACTCAGATGATAAAACCCTGCAAAGAGCTAAACTCGCTGGGGTAAAGGGCTACATAATAAAGCCTTTTGATGACCAGGAATTGCAAAATGTAATAGGAGCTGCCCTTGATGCGATCTCATGTGCATAAAAGTAAAATATTCTCAAGGCAGACGATCTCTCAATGCATTTGGCAGGTCTTTAGGATCTTGGATCTATGAATCTCCATAAATCCATTGCCGGGCAAGAGAAAATTAAGGAATGGAGCCAGGCCTTGAAACCACATTTCGAATCATGGAGTTTTAAGAAAAAGGCGGTTTTCGTTCTTGCAGCTGTATTCGCCTACATGATTGCATTCCTGCCGATCTACACATCTATAGGCGATGTCGCAGGCGCAATATATATGCTGCCTGCTGTCGCAGCGGGATGGCTATTCGGGGTGCGCGGTGGATTGCTCGTCGGGCTTCTCTCCATCCCGGTGAACATTTTGCTCTACAGCCAGGTCATGGAAATAAGGTTTATACATTTTCTCCCAATCTGGCCCGGTCACTTTGCGGGAATTGTAGTCGGCGGTGCCACCGGCTGGCTTCGAGAGCTCCTGGATCAAATGAGAGATCAGGCCGATAAACTGGCGCGAGAGGAACATGTCCTCCAAGAGCAGATAGCCAAGCGAAAGCTGCTGGAGGATGAGCTGCACAAGTCATACGAAGGACTAGAAGTTAAGATTGAGGAGAGAACCTCAGAACTGGAGAATGCCAACACATCCCTGCAAAAGGAGATCGCAGAACGAAAGCTGGCTGAAGAAAGGCTTACACGGCTCAATGAGACCTTCCTGCACTTTGGGACTGATCCAAGCGAGAACATCGCCGACCTTACTGCTTTATGCGGAGTGCAGCTGAATGGGAGCTTTGCCATTTACAGCCGGTTCGATGGCGACAAGCTAACAATGGCAGAACAGTGGAACATGCCTTCCGATTTCGTTCCCGTGGATAGACCTGACGGCCAGATGTGCTACAACCTTCTTAAAAGCCACACAGATAAACTCTGTTTGGTCCGCAATCTCAATCTTACCAGCTATGCACAAATAAATCCAAATGTGCTCCGCTTCGGGCTGAAGACCTACTTAGGCAAGACAATTTCGTTTGGTGGCAAGGATGTAGGTACTTTTTGCGTCCTTTACAGAGAGGATCGCATCCCTGCGGATGAAGACATGAAGTACATGGAGATAATCGCCTCTGCAATAAGTGTTGAGGAAGAGAAGAAGCAAGTGTTGAGGATGAAGCTGGAGAGTGAGGCGCGCTTTCGGCGCCTTGCCGAGAATGCCCCCGATATTGTCGCTCGGCTTGTTTTATTTCCCAAGCACCATTTGGATTATATCAGCCCCGCAGTCGAGCGCATCTTAGGCTATGCTCCTGAGGAGTTCTATTTAAGGCCAGAACTAGGGAGAGATATTATTCATCCTGATGACTATCATCGATTTGTATCCTTAATGAAGGACGAGATACCATCAGGAGAGCCTATAATGCTGCGATTGCTCAGCAAAGATGGCAAATACATCTGGACCGAGCAGCGCAGTGTCCCCGTTTATGATGAATCTGGCGAGATGGTTGCTTTTGAATCCATCACTCGAGATGTAACGGATCGTGTGTACGCGGAAAAGCAGCTCAAGTCCTCTCTAGAAGAAAAGGAGATGCTTTTAAAAGAGGTTCATCACAGAGTGAAGAACAATATGCAGGTGATCTCCAGCCTGCTTAATCTTCAATCCGACAGCATAAAAGATCCGCAGGTCTTTGAGATATTCAAGGAGAGCCGAAACCGGGTCAAATCGATGGCCGTTATCCACGAGAAGCTTTACAAATCCGTTGATTTTAAGCATATCGACTTTGGTGAGTACATCAGGAACTTGGCTGCAGATCTTTTCAAATCATATCGATCCAAGCCTGGCGATATCCAGCTCAAGATAAATGTAGAGAATGTAATGCTAGGGATCGATACTGCAATCCCATGCGGCCTGATAATTAACGAACTCGTTTCGAATGCATTGAAGCATGCCTTTCCTGAAGGCAGGAAAGGAGAAATCAACATCGAGCTATTCCGAAATGGTGATAAGTTTACGCTTGTCGTCGGTGATGACGGAGTAGGTCTCCCAAAGGGCCTTGATTTCCGGCAGACTGAGTCGCTGGGCTTGATGCTTGTGAGGACACTGACACAGCAGCTCGGTGGAACCATTGAGCTATCCAGGAACTTAGGAACAGAGTTTAAAATCATATTCTCGGAATCGGAAAGGAACAGGTAGTAGAATGGCAAAAATACTGGTTGTTGAAGACGAGGGCATCGTGGCCATGGACATAAAAAATAGGCTGATGCGCCTTGGTTACGATGTTCCATCTATAGCCTTAGCAGGAGAAGAGGCAGTGGAAAAGGCCGCTAAGATATGCCCGGACCTGGTGCTCATGGACATCATGCTCAAGGGTGAGATGGATGGCATCGAGGCTGCCAGGCAGATCCATGAACGCCTGGATATTCCCATAGTGTACCTCACTGCATTTTCAGATGAAGATACATTACAAAGAGCCAAAATAACCGGGCCTTTCGGCTATATAATAAAACCCTTTGAGGATAGAGAATTACACGTCGCTCTGGACATAGCCCTCTACAAGCACAAGATGGAGAGGATCCTGAGAGAGAGCGAAGGGGAGCTAAGAAAGTCCCGAGACGATTTGGAGATCAGGGTACAGGAAAGGACTGCCGAGCTGGCAGCAGCAAACAAAGATCTTATGGAAGAGATGGCAGAGCGCGAGAAGGTCGAAAGAGCTCTGCATGAGAGCGAGAGCCGTTTGAAGAAGATATTCGACACGGTCCAGGCAGGTGTTGTAATTATCGACCCGAAGACGCATATCATCGTCGATGCTAATCCAGTTGCATCCAGTATGATCGGCCTGGAAAAAGACAAGATCATCGGCGCTATTTGCCATGAATTCATCTGTCCTTCAGAGACAGGGCGATGCCCCATTACTGACCTTGGACAAGATGTAGACAGCTCGGAGCGTCAGCTGATAAGCACCGATAAAATGAATCGAACAATCATCAAGACTGCCGCCCCAATATCATTGGGCGATCACGACTATCTTATCGAGAGCTTTATCGATATATCAGCGCTCAAGCTGGCAGAAGAGGCATTGCATCACAAGGTGGAATTTGAGAATATTATCACGACTCTATCGACGAATTTCATCAATTTGGGGATGGAGAAGATCGATGGCGGAATAAATTATGCACTCAAACAGGTAGGGAGGTTTTCTGATATCGACAGGTGCTATATATTCCAATTCTCTGATGACATGACAAAAATGGACAACACCCATGAATGGTGCGCCGAAGAGATCGTTCCGCAGATCGATAACCTGAAGGGTCTTTCCACAGAAGACTTTCCCTGGGGGATGAACAAGCTCCAACTATTTGAGAATGTCTACATACCAAGAGTTGCCGACATTCCGCCAGAAGCAAGCGCTGAAAAGGAGATTCTAGAGGCCCAATCAATCCAATCCCTAATAGTAATTCCGATGGTTAGCGACGGACGACTCATAGGATACCTTGGCTTTGACTCTGTACGTAGCCAGAAAGCATGGTCGGATGAGGACATCAAGCTGCTCAAGATTACTGGGGAGCTCTTATCAAATGCACTAAGACGCAAGCGCGTAGAATCCGAAAAAGCCCGCCTGATAAAGGAGCTGGGAGCGAAGAACGCTGAGATGGAGAGATTCACTTATACAGTCTCTCACGACCTCCGGTCCCCACTTATTACGATCCAGGGCTTCCTGGGCTTTCTAAAGAAGGACATGAGTCGGAGAGATGACAAAAAGAGCAATACAGACATCAAAATGATAGAGGAAGCTGTTAAGAATATGGACGCCCTCCTGGCAAGCACGCTAGAGCTATCTCGCATCGGGCGGGTGGTAAATCCGCCCAGAGTTGTACCTTATGAAGAAATTGTAAAATATTCGCTGGCCCAGCTTGCAGAGAAGATCCGGTCTAATGGAATTAGTGTCCTTGTTGCAAAAGATCTGCCCCAGGTTTATGTGGACCGCATGAGAATTACGGAGGTTCTCGTGAATCTGATTGAAAACAGTATAAA
>DATLBD010000078.1:0-3695 GCA_035527135.1 Methanothrix sp.
CTGGCCAGAAACAATTTTTAGGGAAATCAACTATATCGCTTTTGGGAAGCCCACCGGAAAAGCTTTTCCTTCGGCCAGGTTCATAAAAGTTATGATAATTTCATAAAAATCTTTTTGTATCCAAAGGTCGGCATGACGTTCAGATCATGCAAGATCATAAAATATCATAAAACCTGACTCAGTTGCTGCAAAATGGTTGGATCGATCTTGGGGAATTCTGAGAATAGTATACCGCACCAACAGGACCTTTCCCCCAACGCCAATCCGACAGATTTGCCAATTGTCAGATATTACACACATAAGAGGTGGCATTAGATGAATCTTAGAAGGCCGAACGCCAATGAAGCAACGGGGACATTCAACCGCTCTAGAAGTGTTGTCCCCATGTCTGGAATTTGCACCCGATGCGTAGATGGATGTAAAGGCGGATGCGAGACCTGGCTTGCCTCTTTCCGGGGCAGAGAAGTGCTCTACCCTGGCCCCTTTGGAGACATGACTGCAGGTGCCGATAAGAACTATCCACTTGACTATTCTCACCTCAACATCCAGGGTTATGCTGTGGGTGCACATGGTCTCCCTGACGGAGTGGAACCGGGACCGGACACATCTATCTTCCCCAATGTAGACGTCACTACGGAATACGGCTGGTCCAAAAAGGTGAGGATGAAGCTGCCCATATTCACAGGCGCTCTGGGGTCCACAGATATTGCCATGAAGAACTGGGAGCACTTTGCTGTGGGAGCGGCTATATCGGGCATCACCCTCGTCTGCGGCGAGAACGTCTGTGGAGTGGACCCACAGCTCGTTTTAGACGGCAAAGGCAAGGTGCAAAAGTCCCCGGAGATGGATCGCAGGATTGAGACCTACAATAAATTCCACGATGGCTTCGGAGAGATACTGGTCCAGATGAACGTCGAGGACACACGCCTGGGCGTTGCCGAATACGTCTCCTCCCAGCACAACCTGGAGACCATTGAGCTGAAGTGGGGCCAGGGAGCCAAGTGCATCGGCGGCGAGATAAAGGTGGACAGCCTGGAGAGAGCACAGGAGTTGAAAGCGAGAGGCTACGTGGTCCAGCCCGATCCCACCAAACAATCGGTGCAGACGGCCTACAAGGCAGGAGCCATCAAAGAGTTCGAGAGGCACTCCCGTCTGGGCTTCGTCACCAGAGACGGATTTTTCGAGGAGGTCGACAGGCTGCGAGATTTAGGCTTCAAGCGCATCACCCTCAAGACGGGAGCCTACAGCATGGCCGAGCTGGCCATGGCAATCCGCTACGGTGCCGAGGCCAAGATCGATCTTCTCACCATCGACGGCGCTCCCGGGGGAACCGGCATGAGTCCCTGGCCCATGATGAATGAATGGGGCATTCCCACCTTCTATCTGCAATCTCTAGTCTATGAGTTCTGCGGCAAGCTCACCAAGAGAGGCATGAAGGTACCCGACATCGCTATGGCGGGCGGATTTTCCACAGAGGACGGAGTCTTCAAGTCCATTGCCATGGGCGCGCCCTTTGTCAAAGCGGTGTGCATGGGAAGAGCCCTCATGATCCCGGGGATGGTAGGAAAGAATATCGGCAAATGGATCGATAAGGGCGAACTGCCTAAGAGCATCTCCAAGTATGGCAGCCAGGCAGAGGAGATCTTTGTCTGCTACGAGGACCTCAAGGCCAAATATGGCCAGGAAATAAACGAGATTCCATTGGGCGCTATCGGATTGTACACCTACTGCCAGAAATTCAAGACGGGAATACAGCAACTGATGGCCGGATCTCGCAACTTCAATCTGGGCACGATCTCCAGAAAAGATCTCATGGCCCTCTCCGAAGAGGCAGCCTATGTCTCGGGCATACCCTACGTCATGGATGCCTACCGCGACGAAGCGGAAGAGATCCTGGACGCCTGGATAACCGTGAGCGAGTAGCAGCGCCATTAGAAAGCTGCATCTTATCTCGTTTGGGTATCGGGATAAAGAAAGACCCCCATCCTCTAAAGTAGAGAAGAAGTCATAGGCACGGCATCAGAGTTGATGCCACGCCGTTTTTTTTTGCGAGCATAATTTTATTCTAATTTTATTCATTTGAATATACCTCGCAACTTGGCTTAGGGCGCGCCGCCAACTTTTGACTCTCTGCGAGGCCGCTTTTCGTGCACAGCCTCATTTTGCGGGCTAATTGCAATTTTTTTTATTAAGTTTTTTTATGAATTTTTATGAATTCGCACTCAAAGGGCAATATTTAAATTCAATGAGGTTGTAAAAAGGAGATTGCTTTTAGTAAATTTATTAATCGTAAAAGTTTAAATAGGCCGACGCGCCATTTCCGGCCTTCTTCGTCACTTATAAATTTAACCCAGAATTGTTATATAGCCAAAGATGGACCTCTGCCACCACCAGTCAAATATAAAGATTTGGGTAGATGCTAAACGGAGATGCAAAAATGTCCAAACCGAATCCCTTTGAAATAGCCCAAAAACAACTCGACGATTGCGCTAAGATTCTGAACCTGGATGCTGGTGTGCATGAGTTTCTCAAGCACCCCCGGCGAGAGTTCCACGTATCTATCCCGGTACGCATGGACGACGGCAGCATGAAGATGTTCCAGGGCTACAGAGTTCAGTACAATGATGCTCTTGGTCCCTGCAAGGGCGGCATAAGATACCATCCTGACGAGACCATTGACACCGTGCGGGCTCTGGCTGCCTGGATGACCTGGAAGACCTCACTTCTCGGCCTACCCCTGGGCGGGGGCAAAGGCGGAGTCATCTGCAACCCAAAGGAGATGTCCATGGGCGAGCAGGAACGCCTCTGCCGGGGCTACATTGACATGGTTTGGCAGAATGTGGGCCCTGATAAGGATGTTCCCGCGCCTGACGTTTACACCACACCCCAGATGATGGCCTGGATGATGGATGAGTTCTCAAAACTGACCGGGTCCAACAACTTCGGATGCATCACCGGCAAGCCACTTTGCGTGGGCGGCTCTTGCGGCAGAAGCGATGCCACCGCCCGGGGCGGCATGTACGCTCTGCGAGAAGCTGCCAAAGAGTTCAACATCGATCTCTCGAAGGCCACCGTGGCCGTCCAGGGATACGGCAATGCCGGAAGCTATGCTCACAGCCTGGCAGAGGAGCTTTTCGGCAGCAAGATTGTCGCCGTCAGCGACTCCAAGGGCGGAGTATTCAATGCAGCCGGAATCAAGGCCGATGAGGCTGCCAAGGTTAAGGCCGAGACCTCAAGCGTGGCCAATATCCCCGGTGCCAAGAAGATCAGCAATGAAGAGCTCCTGGAGCTGGATGTGGACATTCTCGTTGCTGCGGCTTTGGAGAACGTTATCACCAAGGACAACGCTGGAAAGGTCAAGGCCAAGATCATAGTGGAGCTGGCCAACGGCCCCTCCACACCGGAAGCCGACGAGATCCTCTTCCAGAACAAGGTGCATGTCATTCCCGACTTCCTGGCCAATGCCGGAGGCGTCACCGTCTCTTACTTCGAGATGGTGCAGAACATCATGCGCTACTGCTGGTCCTTCGAAGAGGTCTACCAGAAGCTGGATGAGAGGATGACCATGGCCTACCAGGGCGTCCTTGCCGCCTCCAAGCAGTACAATATCAATATGCGCCAGGCAGCCTACACCGTAGCGGTGGCCAGGGTTGTCGAGGCCATGAAGATGCGCGGCTGGGTTTAGGAAAGAAGCA
>DATLBD010000079.1:0-7051 GCA_035527135.1 Methanothrix sp.
GCTTGGTATCGCATTGGTAAATGAATATATGGATTTGATCGAGGAACTGGAAGGGAAGGTCGAGAAAGGATGATAAACTATATGTCGATGGGATCGGAATACTGGGTGGGGGAAATAATGCCTTATTTGAGGTTAGCCACCTGAAACAGCGAAGAGCCAGACTTTCTCTCTGTTTGCCAATATCGAAGAACATAATAACGATACATATATAAATGAAGGCATCATTCGATATATCTAGTTCCATTGAAACAAGGATTGAAACGTAGCGATAACAGGTTGAACCATATTGAAAGATCGCTCATTCAATATTCCAATAAAATAAGGATGATTTGAAAAATTATTATATAGTTGATTGATTTTTCAAAATAAATAGTAGCAGCGCTGAAGCTCTGCTTAAACACAAATATTCCTGTACGTGCAGTCCACGCACCTGGCCTTCTGCTTCGTCCCATCGGGAAAGTATCCTCTCTGGATTATCATTAATATCTCGCGCACAATCTCTTTCGCCTTCTCATAATCTTTTTGCCGGAAGTCTATTTCTGCCACGTAATTATTGCTCCTGGTGTAGCAGACAAATCCCCGCTTCACATCCACTCCAAAATGCTCCATGATGAGCAGCCCGTAAAGTGCAGCCTGAAACTTGTGCGTCCTGTAAATAGTGTTTTTGAACTCTGCATACTTGTAATCCAGAGGCGCAGCCGTTCCATCTTCCAGAAAGAGAACCTCGTCCACCTCTCCCTTGAAGTGGTACTTGTGCGAAGTCAAATAAACTGAGATCTCTTTTCCCGTGCAATTCAGCTTCTTTCTCACATAGTCCCGGTTCACCTTTTCTCGAATCTCGTGCAGCTCCCTGCCCTTCAAAACTTTGTAGCGCCGCTCCTCCCTCTGGGCGATGCCCAGGCAGTGCATGAAGAATATGAACCTCGGACAGAACAGGTACTCCAAAGCATCAGATACCGTGACAAAAATCTCCTGCTCGGGCGGCTTTGCAGAAGTGTCTACTGTATCAATTCCGGTCTCCATTTTGCCCCTCAGAACACCTTGGTTAACATAATGCCTGCCACCAGCTCTCGGTCAAATCCCGTTCCGATCAGCTTGATCTTATCAAAGCAGTCCTCGCACATGGGAAAGACGTAGACGGAATCGGTCTCCTCGATAACCGCTTCGCACTCCAGGGCCAGGGAATCGGACTGATTCCGGTTCAGATCGCCCAGAAAGGCGCTCTTCTGAACCCGGAAGAGACCATAGTTTTTGCACAGCTTCGCCACCCGGCTTCGGATTCTGTTCTCGGATATGTCGTAAATGACCCAGACCAGCATCAAAACCTCGATTATTATTTTTGCTCTCTCTCGCTTGTCCCGCAGGCTTCACTTCCGCTTTCACTTGCTCCTTCGTCTTCCTCTTCCGACTCCAGGATATTCAGATCATAGTCCTCCGGCAGCTCCTGGCCTGGTCGGATGAGAGAATTGGCAATTCTGTGGCACTCCATCTGAATGGTGTTGCGGATCTTGATATTGCGGCCCCGGTAAAGGATCGTCTCCTCGAAATTCTTGTTGAGAGATTCTATCAGTGCTGCCTTGCCGTTTTTGGAGAGGCCCATTCCCTGCTCCAGCGGCTCGAAGAACTCGTCCTTGACCATCCTTCGGCTGAAGAGATAGACCACCGTCTCATCCACGTAGATGCGAAACATCTCAATGATATCGAAGACCAGCGACATCTTGTTGTAAGAATCGGTGTGCAAAAAGCCCACGTAGGGATCAAGGCCCGCAATGATGCAGCCCTTTTCCACCATCGAGTAGAGAACGCCGTATCCGTAGTTGAGCAGAGCATTGAACTCATCTTTAGCCGGATTTCTGCTCCTTCCCGCAAACCGGTACTTCTCTGGCAAGATGGAGGAGATGGCATCAAAGTAGGCCCGCGCCGCCCTGCCCTCCAGGCCGAGCATGTCCTGCCGCCGGGCATCAATACTGCCCCGCAGCCTTTTCATCCGTCCTCTAGATTGCTCAATCTCCTCAATGAACCGGTCCAGCTCCTCTCTCTTCTCCTCTCTGGTCTTTCTCAGTTTGGTTAGCAACTCGATCTGGTTGTCCAGCTTCTTTAGGCCCCACTCTTTCGCCAGATTCAGACCGTCTGGGGTGTCGTATATCTCCAGTTGCCTCCTCCGGATCAAAGTGGTGCTGCCCAGCTTCGGATGCCACACCCTGCCGTAGGGATCACCGTAGGAATCAAGAAAAACGATATCGATATTGTTGTCCACAGCCAGCTTGATGGCATCTGTGGTGATGTATGCAGCAGTTGTAATTAAAATGCTGTTGACTTTGCTTACCGCTACCTCAAAGCTCCTATCCTCTCTCTTTACCAGAAAGCAGTTCCCGCTCTTGCGAAGATATGCACCATAGCTGTTAATCACAAGCTGCACAGCATTACCTCTAGCATTCCTTCTGTCTGAAAGCTCTGAGACTCTTCAGGTTTAATATCTTTGTGTGCAGGAAGTAAGTATTCTTCATCTGATCGTCTGATCGTCTATCCCACCACCGGGCCGTACCTCTCCGCCACATCGACTGCCTTGTGCAGGGCCCGCTCCGAGCGCCGGAAACTGCCCTCCAGGGGGACCAGAGAGATGGAGCTGATGGGCGAGTCGTGCGTATGCCCGGCCATAGCAGAATCGGCCACCAGCTCAGGCGGGCATGCTTCGTAGGAATGCAGGGGTGTTGTCTCCGAACAGCTCGACGGCCGCCAGCTCCAGGAGGTTCTGGCCTACAAAAATTTAAATTCAAAGAAGTCGTATTTAGAATAGGAAGTACAAAAGGAGGATTTAAAAAATGACACATGAAATTGTAGATAAAGCAAAGACTGAGATAGAAAAGAAGCTGGCTTACGCAAAGGCTGATGCAGAGAAAGGATTTGCCGATGTAAAGGCTGAAGTGGAGAAGGCGAAAGCTGAGGTAGGCAAGAAGATGGCCCATGCAAAAGCTGATGTGGATAAAGCGAAAGCCGATGCAAAGGCTGATGCACGAACTAAGCAATCGCAAAAATAAGTCGGGCAGAGGTTCGAAAGACTTTTTCTTCTCCATTCTGATTTTAGGTCTGGCCATCTAGTTATAACTTTGAATTTAAAAAAATGATAATAATTCAATTTAAGTAATAGCAATAAAGGCTCTTGCGAATGGCTATAGAGGTATAGAGGCCGGAAAACGTTTGTGGGGAAAATACAATTTGCCAGAAGAACATAGATCTTGAATTAACCAGATAGATGGTGCCTTTATGATGGCATAGGTCGCAGGAGGCGAGCGTACAGATCCCAAAGAAGGCGATGAATGTCGAGGCTGCAGAGAGGATGGCTGAGGCTTAGTGAATCGAGAAGAAAGGAAGTGATAGGAATGCAGGGAATAAAGGAAAATGAGCAAACCATGGATGAGAGTGAAATAGCTTCAGTAAAGAAAGGCATTATTGATGCCCTGGGAGGCGACTATTACAAATGTATGCAGTCACTCGACAGCAAATTTCTTGAGCTAGGCTTTGACACTCCTGTAGAGGAAAACTACGCACTCATGAAAAACGCCATCGTTAGGCTACAAAAGCAGATACAAGATAGCGTTAACCTGGAATATTCATACTATGACTATGAGGAAGTGACCAAAGAACTCTATGAGGAACTGCTCGATGAGGGATCAGGCATAGATCCGCGTGGCCGGGCGGTCATTGATTTCGTGATCAATCGACTCAAAGTCACCCTCGAAGGCTTTGAGGTGGGGGATGAGTGGGGGCCTGGCCGGGATACAGTGTAACTGTGATATGCCAGACGAAAACACGGGCAAACCAGAATTCAAGATTCGTAAGCCTAGAGGTGCTGAATTATAAACTCTCACCTTATTTTTAAGCAGAAAGGACATTACTGAGACGGACGTTTTTTCTGTCGCAATAAGTTGGTCCGTGAAGCCGATAGGGATCGGAAGTTCTCTCCCATATGTTACGAAAATGACTTCATAGTCTAGCCCAGGCCGCAAGCCGTGGTTACAGTGTTACAGCCCACATTTCGCAGCAAATCTGTGCCAAATATTATATTTTTAAATTGCTCATATGAGTGATAATTCCACTCATTATATCGCAATTAAGTAAGAATAATTTAGATCGAATTTGTTAATCCAACGCGAGCGGTTGCGAATTTTATAAAATTATATCTATATATAGGATTGCCCATCGTGGCATGAGTCTTTTCTGAACTCGAAATACACATACAGCCGCATTTAAGAACATCGAACCTTAAGAAACCGATAGCAAGAAAATTAGTGAGCGTTCAAACCGTTAATGCGAAATGTGGGTTACAGTATAACCGGATCTCTCTTAGGAATCTTATTGCGGACTGTCGCCTTGCCCAAGAGTCCCGCAGGCAAAAAGCTTCTGCCCCTTCATCTACGAAAGGCACACATGCCTTCAAAACTCTATGAATGTCTCAGAGCCAATCTTTTCAACAAACATCATACCGGAATCCAACGAATGAGTTGTCGAGAAGAGAGTTAGCTGAAATCCAGTCCCATGTGTTTCTATTCCCTCTGCACAATTCTAATGATGGCAGACTTCATCAGGTATTCCGTCATGCCTTTAGATGTCTCTAACACTATGCAGTCTTCGTCCTCGTCACGCAAAATTCCGCCAGTTACGCCTGGTTCTCCTGATTCGATCAGGCGGTTAATGGTTGGGACCGCGTAGATCACATCGATGGTTTTTCCTTTTAGCCCTGCTATGAGCGCATTTTTTCCCATTAGTATCACCAGCTCGTTAATACTATTTTCATTAATTTAAACATTTTCTCTTCTTCTCTTCTTCCTCAAGCTTGCGATTTCGCAGAACGACAGCCGTCTGCGGCAGTGTCTTATACCTGCAAAGATGATTATGTGAGAGGTAAAAATGGTAAAATGTGTTTTTTGTGGCAGCTCTAATGCTGCGGGACGATTTGTCGTCCCTGGTAGATGGATTTGCAGTTCTTGTGCAGCTCGTCTTGAAAAGCCATTGGATTGGAATTCGGTGGGCTGCTCTGCTTAGGGCACGCGCCTGGCTGAAACAGTCAACACTTCCCCCGCGTGGGGGAGGTCGTTATGACCTACACCGGTCTCAAAAATCTCAAAATACTATCAACTTTATGATTATGCAGATGCAATAGGTTCATATGTCAATTTCAAAGTCAATGTCAAAAATAATTGGCCGCGACGGTCGCCTGGTATGGGACAATTTTCCAGTAGCCCTAAAATATTGGATGATAGAGTGGAACAAACCTGATGGCGGAAACGAGAGCTGGCACGGCAAAGCGATTATCTCTCAGACAGACCTTCGGGCCATGATGGAAGAGCGCGCAAAATCCGGGCCTATTTCGATAAACGAGCCCATCTTTGCAGAGTTTCATAAGGGCAAAGAGGTCTACAGTGGACGGCTGCTCATATCAGCATTTCCTGATCCCATCGACTCTAATCCTGTAATCGATTTCACAGGCACCGGCGAGCTGAAGGAGAATTGAAACCAGCTCCACAAATGTTCTTTCTCGATTGCATCAGTCTTTCTACCGGAACTGGGTCTCGATTTCTATGCATCGGAGATGATCATAGTATTGGAATAGATCAATGTGGAGTGCCTGGCAATCGACCAAAACAGATTAAACAAAACGAATCATAATAGACAGATATGGCCCACGACAACACCTCTCCCTGGCTTAAACAGGTGAGACGAAACCGCCCGGTTATCGCTCTCTCGGAAGATGCTAATTCGGATGTAGTCATTGTGGGTGGAGGAATCTCCGGAGTGGTGACCTCCTACTTCCTTCTCAGCGAGACGAACCTGAGCGTAATGCTGATGGAAAAATGCAGGGTGGCCCATGGAGCCACGGGCTATAACGGTGGCCAGGCGGTAGCCGCCTTCGAGCGAACCCTGCTGGAGCTGTGCGAAAAATTTGATGAGGATCGTGTCTCTGAAGGCCAGAAGGCGCTTAATAGCGCTTGGGGACTGCTTTACACCATAATCGAAGAGACTGGAATCGATGTCGTCCTGGAGGAAGTCACCGCTTACCTCGCCCTCTCTTTCATCGATGATGTTCTGCTCATGCTCAGGGAGCGGCAGCTCTCAGATCGGTTAGGTTTGCCTAAGGAAGACATGCTGCTGGCAGAGGACGTTGCCGGAGACATTCCTGAAGAATACCAATCCCTGTTTAAGAGTGTGCCCAGGAAGGAACTGGACGAGATGCTTCTGACGCGCGATTGCAGTTATATCTGCGCTCTGGCAACGAGGGTCGGGTTGATCAATAGCGCCCTCTTTTGCGAAGAACTGGTCTCCTGGATGCGGGATCGATACTCCGATAGGTTCAGAGTCTATGAGGATACCCCCGTCAAGAAGATCACGGTAGGCAGCTGCATAGGCAATGGCGTAGGCAACGGCGCGGTTCTTGAGACTGGCAAAAACGTGGTTAATGCGAAGCATACAGTTCTTTGCACCAATGGCTATAACGATCTGGAGATCGAGGGCTTGGACGCCTCGATAAAGGGGGCCATACGGGGCGTAGTAGGGCTCATGGTGGGGTACATGAATGAAAAGGAGAGAGGGCCTGTTGCCTCGATCTACTTCAGCTCAAAATGGGTCGGCCAGCCCGAGGGATACTTCTACATGGCCAGGCGGAGATACGTC
Organism: Methanothrix sp.; assembly: GCA_035527135.1. GTDB lineage: Archaea > Halobacteriota > Methanosarcinia > Methanotrichales > Methanotrichaceae > Methanothrix. Next base: position 6,670 of record DATLBD010000079.1, read on the forward strand.
GATGGCTCTAAAAGAGAGCTTACAAGTGTGGGCGGGCCCGATCGTCCCCTCGAGGAAAAGGAGAGATATGTCCCCGAGGATATGCCAGAGGTGGAAGAATATTATTCCCGGATCGAGGAATTCTATAGGAAGACTGCCATCGACGCGTCCGCAGATACGCGGCGGGACTTCTCTTGGAATGGCCTCATGGGCTATACTTCTAACGGAGTCAGGGTGATCGGACCAGATCCCGCCTGCCCTTCCCTGATCTACAACATGGGTTGCAACGGCGTAGGCGTACTGCCGTCGATCTACGGCGGTAAGAGGGTAGTTCAAGTTATCAAGGGAGAAACGTTGGCCCCCTCCATCTTCGACCCGCCGGTGTCCGTGTCCAGGCCGGAGT
>DATLBD010000080.1:0-3193 GCA_035527135.1 Methanothrix sp.
GGCATGCATCTCCTGTACCAAGGGATCTTTATCGGCTAGCTCGAGGAAGCTAGCGTCATTCTGCTCCATGGTGGAGCAAACACCCTTGTCATCAGAGCATTATCGGAACCAAGTTAAGCCCACGGCACGCCCGCCACCCTATCTGGCATGAAGCGGCAAACTATCTATATAATCGTTATGGATATTAGTAGTTGGCGGTCGAACGGCTGAGCACAAGCTAATTACTTACCCATCGCTTACCTTTAAAGGGCCTGTCCAGAGAGATCCGGGCAGGCGAGTTAGGGGATGGGAACGAGTGCGCAAGAGAGCGAAGCATAGCGATGCTGTCATGACTGGCATACTTGTAACCAAGTTCAAGATGGGCCAGATCAGCGTGGAGGACCTGGAGAAGATGGCAACGGATACCACCAGGCCGGAGAGGTGCTCGGCTGCGAAAAAGGTGCTGGAGGCGGTGAGAGATTTAGCCTGATCTTCTGGCTCCAGCCATCATTTTCAGCCTCTGGACGACCTCTATGGTTTGAACAGCATCTTGGCTTTTCTTCGCCTCATAATACCCTATGATCTCGTCGATGGTAGCTCGCAAAGCATAGATTTTCACGGGTCTGCCTTTTCCCTTGCTCTTGTTTTCATGCTCAGTGACCCAGTCACTTTCCCTCAGGATTCGCATGGCTATGCTGACTTCCGGTTGGCTCAGTCTCGTAGCGGTTTCGATATCCCTGGCAGATCTCTCGTTCTGATCCTTGAGGAATGTTATGACCCTGGCCACGTTCCTTTTCATGCCCAATTTCTCCAGGCCCAGCATGAACTCCAAGTCCTTTTCGTCTGCGACCTTGATAGTAACGTTTCTGATGATGCCTTCCTCCTACGCTTTGACAAAAACCATAATCATATAAATAAATTCTTTAAAACCAGTTTATGATAAAGATGGCTGGTGGAGCAAAGGCAGCGATGAGGGCGATCGACGGCCCGAGCTGAGGCCCTGGCATTGAAGTCCCTGACCGGGCTGGAGGACCTGACCGTGTGGGTGCTGGAGACGGTCAAGACCACAAGATAGCAAAACGCGAGATGTACCTACCAGAGGAGCGCCACTCCTATCTCGTTTCCTTTTTCGTCCCAAGTGACTCTTCCCTTGGCAGGGGCTCCGGCCACCTGGGCACCAAGACCGTTCTTAGACCGGCTGACAGAATAGACCGGGATCCGGAAGTCTAGCCGAGCGATCTCCTGGTAAGGACCTGGCAGAGAGGATCAACCTAGCCTTAAGGCCATAAAAACGAATATCATCCCCAGTCCGCCACCGATTATGGCAGATCTCAGGCGATGGGATAGACCAGCGGCGCGCACCTGCTCTAGAGAATTAAGCCGCTCTTGTGAATCTATTACCTGAGAACTCAACTCTTGTATCTCAAGCGAACCTTCCGCCATATCGTTCCTGAATCCCTGAAACTCATGAAACAGCTTTTCGACGCTCAGCTGCAAAGCCAGAATTTTCTTGTCCGATGCTTCATTTTGGTCTATCAGGAAGGAGAGCTTATTGGAGATGGTCTTGACATCTTGGGGCAGATCTTTGAACCTCGCATCAAGCAGTTCATGCATCCTCTTTTCCCAGGAGGTTTCAAATGATTCAGCCTTTCTCTCCAGACTCTCTAGAAATTCCTGGAGGTCTTTAGTGCAGATGTCAAGCGACTCATGTGCTCGATCTAATGATTTGCGCTCCTCATCCACAGCTCTCTTCTCATCTTCCATGAGGGCCCTGAACTGTCCATTCAGCTCCGTCAGGGATGATGTAGCAACCTCCAGCGTCTCCGCTGCCCTATCCGCCTGCTTTGTGCTTGCACTGGCTTCGGCCATTCTTCCCGCCAGTTCGCGTATGGCCGCCTCAGCCTTCAGAATCTCAAGTTTCTTTTCCTCTTCATTCATCGACATTCACCCTTCTGCCTGGAAAGACTGCAATATTCCATTTACCAACTTAAATAACAATGAATAGCACATATTGCTGGCAAATTCTGATTTTTCGTAACACAATCGTGCCATATCCGCAGAAGGATCAGCCTGCCAGATGATCTCCAGTATCAATTCCCTTTTAGAGGGCATAGTGGACTGGACATAGCTGATGATCTGCCGGGCAGCATCAGCTCGATAGGCCGGCGTATTATAGCTCTTCAGGCTGGCAAAGCCTTCTGCCAGATCGCTTTGTGCTCGCCCATTGTCTGGGAAAGCCAGGGCCAGGGCACAAAACCCGGTAACTATTTGCAGGGCGGCATCATCAGGCTGCAGCTTGAGCTTTGCTCGGCAAACCAAAAGCAGCCCCAGAAGTTCATCCAATCCCTCTATTTCCTCAAAGACTTGCCAACGGCATTCCCTTGGAACATGATCCAATCTGTGCTCCATCTCCCGGGCCCTCATGAATTCATGCAGAGACTCCTGAAACGTTCTTGGAGATGCCAGGCCTGCCCGCATAAGCTGGTCCATTCTTGCCAGATCATCCTCTTTTTTTGTCTTGATCTTGCTGTAGCTGTAGTCAATCAGCCTGCAACCACACTGCAGAACAGCGATTTTGTATCTGGATGCCTTCTTTTGGGGAAGATAAGTCTGGCCTGAGCTTTCCGTCTCAAATCGATTTATGTAATTTTGGTAATTGCTGTAGATATTTGAGGCTTGGCAGATGGTTAAGCATACCTCAAACGAGCCCTCTCTTCGCTCATAGCCCTCAATGGCTCCGAGAAGCAGCAGCCTGTAAAGGGCCTTCTCCAGAAGCTTCTGCTTAAATGAGGATGAGCAATTAGATTGGCCTTCTGTCTTGAACAATTGGTCAGGAAGTAAAGAGATGGATATCGCAGTATGCCTTCTCTCTGAAATGCTGCTTGGGGCTGAAGAGAGCAGCTTCAATAGAACCCAGGCAAAGATTCGCTTTTCCCAGACCATTCCCGGAAATTCTTGTGCGACCATTTCCTGACCGAAAGGCTCATCGGATAAGAATAGCATGCAGGTTGACGGTTTGCTATCCTGTCCCGCTCGAGAGATTTGCTTATGGAACTGCTCGAAAGAGGCCGGCAGAGAAGCGTGAAGTGTGAACCTGATATCCTCAGTACTCAGCTCTTCGGCTCTGTTCGCTGAACACACCAGGATGGGAAGCTCATGTCTCTTGAACTGCTGGAGGGCCTTGCCGCAGGCTCTCTGCCAGGTCAATTTCGAG
>DATLBD010000081.1:0-7535 GCA_035527135.1 Methanothrix sp.
GGATAGTCGTAAGTGAAAGTGGAAGATGTGGGCTGACTCTTATATTCTTTAGTTAAGACTTGCTCTCCATTTTTCTGAACTAAAATCTTGAAGACATAATGGCTGGAAGGATTTGAAACCTGGTGGGTCGTTGTTACAAATAAGCTCTGATTTTGGCTGTCATAGACGAGGCTCACTTGCGATGGTGAATGAGCAGTAGCGGGCATTGTCAGCATGACAAGCAGCATAAATGCCGCAAGCGCTTTTATTGTCCGGAAAAGCGAAGTTTCTGGACTTATTGATTTATTCTGCTGTAGCATACAGAGAACACCTCTTTGACAATGAGAAATAATTGCATTAATTGGGACCAGATATTATAAAAGGTTTGGCAGAGTTGCTGAATTGATGAATTGATGAAACGGTGTGATGGCATGAATGAAGTAACAATTGTCGAAGAAAAGCCTCAGCTCGTGGCAGGAATGAGGCGGAGAGGGCATTACAAAGAGATCGCAAAGATGTTTCCAGCTCTCTTTGAATATATCGTGAGCAGGGATGCTATAATCGTCGGGCCGCCTCTCTATCTCTGGCATGAGAAGAGCGTAGAAGAAGCCCTGAAAGCTGATGAGGCAGGCAATGCCGACATAGAGGTCTGCATTCCCATTGCCAAAAAAGTTCCCGAGAACGATGAGATCAAGTGCTATGAGATTTCTGGCGGAAAGATGGCCAAGATAACTCACAAGGGCCCTTACGAGGAAAGTGTGCCGGTTTACGAGAGGCTCTTTGCCTGGCTTGAGGAAAACGGCTGCAAGCTTACCGGGTCCATAAGAGAGGCTTATCTGAACGATCCTAAAGAAGTGGCGCCGGAGGAGATCCTCACTATCATCTATGTGCCTATCAGCTAGTGGTTTGCGGGAATAATTCGATACTTTTTCTATTTTTCATCCTATTTCATTTCGCTATCTGCATATCTTTTTTTTGCTTTGCATCTTGCCCTCTAACATAATATTTATCTCAAAGGCGCAAACTCTTCTTGATGGTCTCCGATAAAATAGATCCCGAATCCTGGGTAAGCGTTATCCGATCCATGTACCGGGGAGCTGATCCTGCCCATGATTTCTCGCACATCTCGAGAGTTTACAAAAATGCCCGAATAATTGGTCAACAGGAGGCTGCGGACATGCAGGTGCTGCTTCTGGCCGCCCTGCTGCATGATGTGGGATCGGAAAAAAAGCACGCTTTGAAGCCTGGCGAGTCTGAGGGCATGGGGCGAAAGACGATGGAGGATTTCCTGGAGTCGATCGGTCTGGAAGAGGTGGCAAGAGATAAAGTGCTTTATGCCGTAGATGTGCACCGCTTTTCTAAGGGAATTATTCCGGTTACTCTGGAGGCCAGGATACTTCAGGATGCCGACCGACTGGATGCCATCGGCGCCATCGGAATTGCCCGGGTCTTTCTCACGGGAGGGACTTTGGGAAGAGAGCTTTACCATCCTGAAGATCCATTCTGCCGGGACAGAGAGCCGGATGATAAGAGATGGAATTTGGATCATTTCTACAGAAAGCTGCTCAAACTGGAATCAGGCATGCATACCAAGAGCGCCAAAAAGCTAGCTGCGGAAAGGACGGCGGTTTTGAGAAGATACCTCCAGGACCTGGAAGAGGAGATCGGCACTAATATGAAAATAGTATGAATATAAAATAGCGTTAAGAAGAGAACTAGAATATAAGGGTTATAATAGGATTGATCCGAAATTTACGAATCAGAGAAGTGACAGCCAGTAAGATAGGGATTAGGTGGAATAGATGGATTACGTTTTGCATCCCCGCTCGGAGATAGATGCCAGGATAAAGAGACTGCAAGATCGAATGGGCGAACTGACCGGCGCCATATTGTTTGAATCAACGGACCTGGGCTATTTTTCAGGCACAGCTCAGGACGGTCTAATTTACGTTCCCAGGGACGGTCTGCCAAACCTCATGATAAGAAAGAGCCTGGAGAGGGCCAGTCAGGAATCGCCACTCCCCGTGCAGCCGCTTAGGAGCCTAAAGTCCCTCAAAAAAGATCTGGATCTGCCAGCCGGCGCCAAGATCGGCCTGGAAACGGATGTGCTTCCTTACAATAATTATGCTCGGCTAACAAAAGCTCTGGGAGAAGATGTCCAATTTTCCGATATCTCGGAGATTATCAAGCACATTCGCTCTGTGAAGTCCGATTTTGAGATAGGACTCATTCGCGAGGCGGCCCGAATCCTGGATGCCGGGATCGCTTCTGTTCCAGACCATCTTCAGGAAGGTATGCGGGAGATAGATCTGGCCGTCGTTGTGGAGAGCACCATGAGACTAATGGGCCATCAGGGTAAGGTGGCATTTAGAAGGTTTAATCAGGCTCTTCCCATGGGCCACCTCATGGCCGGCGCAAGTGCCGCTTTCCCAAGCTTCGTGTCCTCTCCCACGGGCGGAAAGGGCATGTCCATTTTCTTTGCTCAGGGGCCGGGATTTGCCAAGATCAAGCGCAATGAGCCTGTGCTGGTGGACTATGCCGGATGCTATAACGGCTACATTGCCGATGAGACGCGCATATTCTGCCTGGGAAAGCTTCCGGCCAAGCTGGAGGAGGCACACCAGGCGGCTCTAGAGATTGAAGAGGCTATAGCCGGACAGCTTTGTCCCGGAAGGTCGAGCCGCGAGATCTGGAGCCTCTGCGAGGCCGAAGGCGCGAGAATGGGCTATCAGGATTTCCTGGGAGGCCCGCCTGGCAGCAAAGCCGGATTTGTGGGGCATGGAGTGGGGCTGCAGATAGATGAGTATCCCGTGCTAGGTCCCGTAGACCATGAAATTGTCGAGAACATGGTCGTTGCAGTGGAGCCGAAGATGATCTATCCGGGAGAGGGCGTGGTGGGAATTGAGGACACCTTCCTCGTCGGAGCGAATGGGGCTGAGAGGCTGACTCGTCTGCCGCAGGAGATCTGGCGGGTGTAGACAAAAAATGAGCTCAAGAAAGCTCATGGAATGATCCAACAGAGCGGTTGTGCGTTGCTTATTTACCGCAACAAGCCGACATAATATCAGATGTCCGAAAAACCGATACATCCCTCCCCAGCAAATCCAGAGCGCCCTGTCGATGCAGATGAATGCATAGACAGGCAGCTTCGCCCTTCAGAATTTCGGGACCTCGCCCTGCGACTTTCCGGCAAGTCGTCCCGGGATACTCCCTCTGATGCGAAGTGTCTGGTGATCCTGGACGTGAGAACCCCGCAGGAATACTGCACCGGCCACCTCAAAGGCTCGATTATATAATCTGGATTTTAGATCGCCTTCCTTTATAGATCAAATCGCAAGGCTGGACCGGAATGAAGCTTACCTGCTTTACTGCCGCATCGGCATTAGATCGAGGCTGACGTTGCTGCTCATGAGGTCGTTAGGATTCAGGGAGCTGTATAATTTAGCCGAAGGGATAGAAAAGTGGCAAAGAGAGGGCTACGAGGTCGTTTTGGATTAACCTAGCTCTTTCAGATATTGCTCAATCCTGTCCAGCCCCTCGGCAATTCTCTCCAAGGAATTGGCATAAGAGAACCTCAAATATCCCTCACCATTTTGCCCGAAATCGATTCCCGGCGTAACACCCACGTGCGCTTTCTCCAGGATGTCGAAGGCCAGATGGTAAGAGTCCCCCGAAAAGCTCCTGGCATTGGCAAAGACATAAAAGGCGCCCGTCGGCTCCACGGTGATGGAAAAGCCCAGCTCCTTTAGGCGTTTGATCATGAACTTTCTGCGCTGGTTGTAGATCCTCTTCATCTCCGCCACATCTGATTTGGTCTCCTGCAGAGCGGCGATTCCCGCCCTCTGAGCCAGAGAGCTGGCGCAGATGAAGAAGTTCTGCTGCATCTTCTGAATAGGCCGGATGAACCTCTCTGGGGCGATGAGATAGCCAAGTCGCAGCCCTGTCATGGCATAGAGTTTGGAAAAGCCGTTCAGGACAAAGGCGTGATCGGTGAACTCCAGGATAGAGTGCTCTTGGCCTTCATAGACCAGGCCGTGGTAAATCTCATCAGAGATAATGTAGGGCGAGCACTCTGCTATCGCCTTCATGGTGCTCTCGGAAAGCAGATTTCCTGTCGGATTGGAGGGCGAGTTGATGAGAATGGCCTTTGTTCTTCTGCTGATCTTCTCTCGTATCGCCTCCGGCCTGAACTGAAAGCCGTCCTTTTCATAGACTGGCACCGGAGCCGGCACGCCTCCCAGGAAGGTTATAAAATTGGGATAGCAGGCATAGCCCGGATCGGAGATGATAACCTCTTGCCCCCTTTCCAGTAGCGCCGCAAAGACAAGCATCATGGCCGGGGAGGTACCGGAGGTCACCACTACTTGCTCCGGCTTTACAGAAACGCCATAAGCCTCCAGATAGTTCCGGCAGATGGCCTCTCGTAGCTCCAGGTCGCCCAGACTGTGCGTGTAGTGGGTGAGCCCCTCCTCCAGTGCCTTGCAGGTGGCAGCTTTCACGGCGGGAGGAATATCGAAGTCCGGCTCTCCTACCTCCAGATGGATGATATCAATTCCCTGGCGCTCCATCTCCTGTGCTCTTTCCAAGACCTCCATGACAATAAAGGGGGCGATCTCTTCTGCTCTCCTGGCGATCATTTAACTCTCCCTACGGTCATCATTAATTCTCCCTCTGAATCATTTCTCACTGTAGCAAGTGGAGCTAGCGGATCTTATTGATTGCAAAGCGATTCCACTTCTCGATTCAAATTGATATTAACTTAACGCGAGACAGCTCAATAGGTTTTAGCGGTTTTTCGTCACGTTTGTTTGGATTAAATTGCGTCTCCTCTCACCTTTGCCGCTACGTCCCCTGCCCATTTATGAATGGCCTCGAAGTCTCGTGTATCATAAGGTTTGCTCGTATCGATGCCCATCTTTTCCCAGTGCTTTTTCATAGTAAATCTGATGAGGCGGACGAGGAGTTTTCCACTATTAAAATCCAGATAGCCTCCGAAGTACGCTAAAGCTACAGGCTTGATCGCCGGGAAGGCCGAGGCCACCTTGGCAATGCTTCGCTCGGCCTCCTCTTTCATGGCAGGGTCACCTGCCATCATGCCCGACGAGAAAAGCGCTACCCTCTTGCTGGCTAAAGCCTGCTGATTTTTCTTCAGGAAATTAGTTGTTTTTCCTTCCCACTTGCCCATCTGAACACCGCTGCCGATGATAATGAGGTCGAAGGCATCGACATCTATGCCGCTTGCTTCTTTGGCGCACTTCACAGTTACCTCAAAGCCTTTTTCAGCCAGCGCTTTTTCCATCTCTTGAGCAATCTCTTTTGTAGCGCCGCCTCTTGTGCCATATACTATCAATGCTTCCACGTTGCAATCTCCTTGATTATCCATTAAATATTAGCTAGCTTGATTCCTTATGCTGGATAAAATTTTCTCAAAGTCAAAGATGCCTAACATCACAGAAATGATATTGACAAGGCTCTCGCCGGCGAATCTGAGAGACAAACACTATGGTCAGGAACAGATTGAAAAGTGAATCGGCAACCCATAGACCTGAGGACCAAAATATACCGCTTTCTCTCAGGCCAGATAGACATTCATGCTCTTCTCACTTATAGTGGCCCGATACCCAGCTTTTTGAATCTCAGCTAAGGAGAGCCTCAGCCATTCGCCGAAGGAGCCGGGAGAAGTGTTATCCGGGTCCAGGGACTCTAGATCATCATAGCCCTTTTCCCTGGCAGCAGGCATGAGGATATCTTTGGCTGCCCAATAGTCTAAGGCCACGGGATCTATGCTGGCGGCGATTATACCTGTATGGCTGGCATCGCCATAGGATGTGCTGGGCCCTCCTCTGGGATTGGCGTTAATCCAGATGGCATCCAGGATGTTCAGGTCTGGAAATCGCGTCTGGGCCATCTGCGTTCCCATGCCCCCCGAGCCGACTGAATAATGAGCTCTGCCGCCTGCCTCCCGGCTGAGTCGATCGGAGACCACACCCATGTAGTGCTTGATGCAGGCCGTGACACCGTAGCCGCCATGCGTCTTGAGCACAGGGACATTAAGGACTTTGAGCCGGTCAGAGTTGTAGCTCTGATTGACGGCATCCCAGACGCCCAGCTTAAAGCTGATGTAAGTGCCGTATTTGGTCTGGAACTTGGGATAGGTGATGGCGATTTTGGTTTTCGCATCTGGCTGCCCGGATACGATGTAGCCGTCTGCCATATCTCCTTTTGTATATTCGCCGACTTTCTTCTGAGTAATCGTATCCCAAAGATAGGTCGATACCTTTTCATCCGGGAAGAAGTCAGCCACCGCCTGCATGGATTGGCATTTTTCTTCAGCGTTGTTTCGAGTGTAGCTCAGGCTGCCTCCACTGCCCGTCGAGCCGTACTGACCTTGGCCGTTGTCGGCGATGACCACCTCGCCGGCAAAGCCCTGAGGATGATCCAGGATGGCCTGGACAAGAGCTTTGACAAGATCTGAATTGGTGCCTCCTCTCTCATCCCACTGGCTGTTGACTTTGATAATTACTATGTCATCCTTGCCAATGATGCCGGGTGAGTCGTTTAGGGCGTAGAAAGGAAGGCTGTGATTTTGCATAAGGCCGATCAGCCTGTTCACAGCATCGTCATTTCCAGTGGCGCCATTAATTGCAAAGATATCGGAGGCCACCGGGGATTGCGAGCGCATTTGGGAAAGGTTGATCATAATCGCGTCTCCTTTACTGGCCACAGCCGCATCACCTCCCGTCATTTGAGCCGGGCCCATGATGCTGAATGGCCCACCCAGGACAAATAAAGAGATGAGCAGGAGCAGCAGAAAGCCAGCCAGGATCAGGCCTGCCTTTCTCGTGGCTGGCCTCGTTGGCGAGCGGACGGCCAGGATGAAAGGAAGAACGTAGGACGCGAGCCACAGTTTTCCGCTGGCTGCCGAGGCCTGTTGGCAGGGGTAGCTCATCCGGGTAGGCTTGCTGCCAGTCCGGAAGATGAACCAGATAAGGCTGGCCAGGCCAAAGAGAAAGAAACTGTGCCGGGCTTTATAAAGCAGTTTCATTATCACGTTCATGGGCTGATCAGAGGTCCTGTTGGTATTCTTCACTAATATTTGTTTGGATTATTTGTTTAGATTAGGAATGTTTTTTGGATTTGCAGATTTGCCTCATCTGCATCAACCGGAGATGGCACGATAGTCATCTCTGGGCGGGCTGAATGTGTCTACCACCACAGATGCCTCTAAAGCTATTGCCGAGTGCAGGATGCCGGAGGGTGCAGAGTAGCTATCTCCCGGTCCAAGATCGCAGCTTTTGCCGTCCACGGTAATGCGGATCTTTCCTAAAACCACGTAGCCTGCTTGATCATGGGGATGAGAGTGGCTAGTACATCTGGGCTGATATAGACCTAATGATAAGGTTTTATATATAATCATTGACAGATACTCTGAAACAGGGGAGTATCAATGCCGGGTCCGAAACCATCAGCAATCAACTTGAACGACGTTGAGCGCCAAGATTTGGAATTGCTTGTTCGTCGTTATACTACAGGACAGCAAAAAGTTATCCGAGCAC
>DATLBD010000082.1:0-6989 GCA_035527135.1 Methanothrix sp.
AACCATGGCTCAACCCCAGAACAAGTGGCAACCTACGGGGCGGAGCCATACGTCGTGGCAGCAGATGTCTATGCTTTGGCTCCGCATGTAGGGCGCGGCGGATGGACCTGGTACACCGGAGCGTCGGGCTGGATGTACCGTATCATATTGGAATCGCTGCTGGGACTGACGCTAGAAGTGGACAGGTTGCAATTTCGGCCTTGTATTCCCGCTGATTGGAAATCGTTTCTGGTGCATTACCGTTACCGTGAGACATTCTACCACATCACGGTTACGCGGACGGCGGAAGCGCAGGGTGTGACGGTGGACGGGATTTTGCAGAGCGATGGAACGATATACCTGATTGATGATCGAAAAGAGCATTTAGTGGAGGTAAGGATAGGCTGAGCAGAGAAAGGGTGATCTGTCCATTAGTCCGCTAAGCTTGGCTCCAGCGCGCGTAGGCAGGCCGGCTCGGGCCGCTCGGGCGAGGTCAGCCATGAGCTGGAGCCTATGCCGCTCACCTCTCTTCGGCAGTGTCTTATACATACAGAGATGAGTATGTGGGAGGTTAAAATGGTAAAATGCGTTTTTTGTGGCAGTTTGAATGCTGTTGGACGGTTTGTTGTCCCTGGTGCTTGAATATGTGGTTCGTGTATAGCTCGTCTTGAAGAGCCATTGGACTGGAATCCGGTGGGCTGCTGCGCTTAAGGCGCCGTACTGAAAACCACGCTTCCTCCGTATGGGGGATGTCTTTATGATCCTCACCTTCTCGGAAATACTATCACCTTTATGATCATGCAGATGCAATAGGCTTGCCGTTCACGAGGGTAGCATGCCAATTTTGATATAAAATTAAGTAGTAATATCAAGTGCAGGAAATAGACTTGCTATTCACGAGATACCAGCAAGTTATTTCTTCATGAGATATAGTAGCCCTAAGTAAATGGTTAATCGCCAAATAATCATGCCCTTAAAAAATAAAATATAAATATATTATATTATTAATACCATGTTTCTAGTTTCTATCCTGACCCGGCCTTCTTTCTCTAGCTCTTCAAGGATTGAGTCTAGTTCTGATAGCCTCAATCCAGTGCGCTGCCTTAGGTTGCTCTTCTTCATCTTTCTGCTGTTGTACAGCTCCCAAAGGACCTTATCACGTGGGCTCTGAGTCATTTCCAAAACTTCCACTATTAAAATTTTATTTCCTTATTTCATATGAAAATAAACCTACTTCTTCGCGGCCTCATCGTCTAGGAGCTTTGAATGCACTTAGACGGCGATAAAGCATAACAAGAAAATCCCTAGCGCATCACTTCTTCAATGATCCTTACTGATCCATCAGCCGCCAATTCCTTGAGGTTCAGCTCCAGCTCTTGTGGCATCTTCGTCATTAATATTTCATCTTCTGTTCTGCCTTGTGCCATCCAAATTGAGGCATAAGAGGTTAAAATGCTACCGCTTAAAGTTCGGTGCCTATACTGTAGATCGGAGAAACTCGCATCTACAATCAGTTTATTTTCCCCTGGGGCTAGCAGTTCTATATTTGAAACCAGGGCGTTATCTGCTGTTCCTGACAGGTAGGCATACGCGTACAGCCCTACCATTCTCCCGGTGTCGTGTAGCTTCACCCTTACGGGATCTGCTACTTTCGTGGTGTGTATGTTGGCTACTGCTGTCTCTATCATTCCCCTGTATGCAGGCCGCCTGAATCCTTTTGTCTCTAAAACGTCCACGTCCAATCTTAACGATTTAGTTACGAATCCATCAGCATCGGATATGACTAGCGTGTAATCTACCTCTAGCGTAGCTCCTGCGTTGGCTTTCAAGTCTATTCCGTGTGTCCTGTCCTGCTTGTCAGCTCCAAAGTAGATTGGCAACCTTACGGACTGCATCGCTCCGGCGCCAGCTCCTTCAGACAGCTCCTCGGCTCTACCGTCTCTTATGGCGTTGATGGCGTAAAGGTCACTTGCGGATAGCCTGAATGGATATCTACCGCCCCCCATCTTTACTCTAATTTCGGTTATGGACGGCAGGATTCCATAGCTGGCTGATCCCCCTGCACCATTTGTGGCCTGGAATTTCAGAAATATTGCGGCGATACCTCCCTCATCTCCCAGGGAAACTTCCATTGTTCCGCTGTCGTTTACGGCCAGTTTAGCCTTGACTACATTTCTTAGTGTATGCGCTATCATATCTTTATACCCCCTTAGTTTTCTTCGCTCGCTTCTCTTTCTTCATCCTCTCAAGCACTAACCTCTCTAATGCCCAACCCATAGATGGCTCCTTGCCGCTCTTGACATGCTTTCGTAGGTAGTCGATTACGGGTTTATCCTCGGCTTCGCCACATCCTCAAGACATGCCATTATTGACCAAGAGAAAAAGAAGGCGGGCGCGAAGGATAGCAGAAAAGAGCAGCCTTCACAATAGCGGCGCACGCTTCTTCTTTGATCAAAAGGAATTTATCGCTCTTCAATGCTAGCTCAAAATTAGTTCTGTGGCATTTTCTCTGATGTCTCCACTTTCTTCTTTTTTACCCTTGCCTTTTTAGTCATCGCTTTTTTGCTTTTGCCTTGGGCTCGGTTTTTTTCAGCCATATCATCACCTGTCGCTGGCCAGGGTTTCAATGTTGTTCATGGTCCTGGCCGCCTTGTATATGTCGCTCGATGCCATCTTTGTCATACCAGCTCGCTTCTTAAAGTCTGCTCCTGCGTGCACTTTCCGGGCCACCAGGGCAACTATGACATCCTGGCCCACCATTCCTGTAAGTTTATGTTGATTGATAAAAGTGAGTTAATGATTGGTAGCACGTTTCTTAACGAGGATTTTATTCTGTGAGGCGATCTATCTCATCCTCAAACGCCTTGATATGCTTGTTTAGCTCTCCAATTTTATTATGCTAAACCTTAACCCTATCCTCAGATATCTTTAGATTTTTTTCTGGACACTGAGCTAAATGCCCGCAATCGTCAGGGAAGTACGCTCTAACTGGTCTCTCTTCCAGATCATTCGGCCATGGCTGCTATTCTTAATTAGGCTGTAACCTAGCTTTCTGAGTTCTGTACGTACATGATCCGTTTTGAATCCTAAATTTTCTGCAATAGTTCGAATCTCTCCACGGTCATAGACGAAAGATTTGAATCGACTATTCTTTGAAATATATGTATCGACATCTACTGCATGCTGGTCGTTGCTTTGAGTCATCGCTTCCGCCTCCCTGGTTCCACTTACTCGGTTACTCCTCGATCTTAACATTGTGCCTCTCGAAGAACTCTCTCAATGCCTCTTCGACCACCTGGCTTTGGGCACGCAAACTGCTCTTGGTTTGTGCTGTGTAAATCTTCAGGGTTTTTGCCATCGGTTCAGATAGAGTCAATGTAGTCTTGGACATAATCCTTGATTTATTAGGGTTTGAGTTTATATAGATTATGGTATCTTGATATTTTGGTACCAAAGGCTTTATATTTATAGATGTAGTACTAGAGTTAGAAGCATAAATGGAGACTTAAAAAAATATATAAGGAAAAATGTTGAGATGACAACGGCTGAGGCTAATGCCAAGGTAATCGCCGATATGGATGAGGCACAAGCCAGTTTCATGACAGCTAGAGCCGAGAAAAAGAAAGCTGAGGAAATGAAGGTGGCTGGTAGACGGAAATAACCAGCTCATCAATTCACTAATAGCATGTGAAGGCGTTTCGAAGATCCTATTGGAAAATATGGTCTACCATTGGGAAAGGATTCTTATGAGGCAATTACAGCATAATCATCGTGATCGAATGCTCAAGATTTTGGCTTCGAAGGGCGGCATTACCACTCTAAGGGAGCTCAGGCGGTCAATGGAAATTAAGGTAGGAAATTTGGAGTGCATCTTGCATGAGCCAGAGGCCCAAGGCAAGATAGTCCGAAGTACTGGGAATCGAGGGATGGAGAACATCTCGCTTAGGAGATAGTAAGAGCCCTTATGATGCCCTACAATTGACGATTTCCAAGATGATGATTGTATATCTTCTCGAAGCCCAGCAAAACGAGGGGATGACAAAAAAAAAACAGCAAGCTGTTGGGGCATGCAAGACGCGCCGCGTAAAGACCACTATAAATCGATCGAACATATCCCCGTGTTGGATTTCTATATCATGTATCCATGTTGCAAGCAGCAAGGTACTGCAATAAAATAAATTAAGTATAAAGATAATTAGATGTGTCCCGGTTGTACAGAGAGGATAAGACCCCGGAAGGGCAAGACATTGAACTTCAGCGACTTCTAATTCAGATTGTGGCCAAAGGTGGATTGCCGCCATCGAAATTGTCGATGCTCTAAGATTATATGTCGGGTCGTAACGCTATTAAACCTTCGTTTGCATCCACACAATGTAAATAAAAGTACATAAAATGCCGTGTGACTAAACAGAAAATAAGGTGAAAAAATGGATCTATTTGAAGCAACATATATACTGCCCCAAACCGTCATAAGTGAAGGACAAGCACTAACACATTATATAATAGCTCCAGATATTCAAATTGCTCTGAAGCTGGCTGATGAAAAAAAAGATGGATTTAGATCTGGTGAAACTTGAGTTAATTGAAAGAGATGTGATCATAGCAGCCAATGAGCAGCAAGCATAAATCTTGTCCATTGCTGGTCTTATATTATTTTACATTTCATTAAATGGATTAGAGGCCGCGTTGTGGAGATGCAATTGCGACCCAGAGTCTGGAAGGAATTTAAAAGATTTGGCTATTCCTTTTCGCCCTAGATGATCTATTGCTGAAGGAACAGCCAAAATCAATGATAAGGTATTCAACAAGGGGAGGAATCTTGAATTAAGCAATCTATCAATCCAGAGGTAGATAAGTTTGAGAGAATAATCTCAGAGCTGAGGCAAAGAGAGATTGTGGTACTAATGCATCGTCCAACGAGGTGGGGCTATGTTGTGGACGCTGTAATCCCTTCTGCAAAAATAGTCGTTCTGAGGATGCCGGATCTGAGCAAGCACATTAAAGTAGCAATGAGGATGTTCCTGGATCTAACAAATAAACTTGAAGGCGATGGATATCACGTACTGATAATGCCCAAAAACAACATGAATGGGGAGCAGATAAAGACCTTCTGTGATCGGATCTCGGTTGAACCGTCTCTTTTTGCTACCTGATAATTGCACAGTTTATTCATATTATGCACTGATGGGGCCTGGCCGGGATACAATGCAACTGTGAATTCCGTCTGCAGAGATGAATGTGTGAGAGGTTAAAATGGTAAAATGCGTTTTTTGTGGAAAATTGAATGCTGCGGGACGGTTTGTTGTCCCTGGTGCTTGGATATGTAGTTCGTGTATAGCTCTTCTTAAAGAGCCAATGGACTGGAACCCGGTGGGCTGCTGTGCTTAGGACGCCTGCCATTTCCAAAGAAAAGGGATCTGATGAAAAGTTGGAGTCAAAAATAGGAGTTTCTGATAATAATGAATCATATACAATATTGTAGTTATGGATATCAATATCAAGTGAGACGCACTGGATGGCATTTCCCGAAGAGGTGCAGGCGATGAACAATAATCTGTTGGTCAAGACCATCCAGACCATGAACCAGAACCTGCCCACACAGAGAATCAATTTGGCGCAGCTTCTGACCATGGAAAAGCCCGGCATAAAGGCAAAGGATAATATTTTTTTCATCATGGATAAGGCCGAGCTGGATCTGATCTCAAAGAGCATCCCTAGGTTTCTCTGGAGCCGCCTACGACTGCCTTTGCTAATTGAGATGTCTCCTGACTATGGCAATGGCGCCGCCCGGATACAGGGCGAGCCGGATGTGGAGCTAGTCAGCAAGATCTTAGGCAAAGAAAGGCAGCAAGCAAAGCAGATCATAATCTATCCTCCTGACGTTAGAGAGCTGAGAAGAAAGCTTCCTACCACCACGCAGTATGCCTTTGTTGCCAATCTCAGGGAGAGGAGTGAGGACTGATAGGTTCTTATTATTGATACGATAATAGTAATTAAAAAATGACATTAATCTGTGTTGAGAGTTATGCAAGCTCCCCCGCCCTTTGCGTTGACGATGGCCGCTCTGGCGGCATTCCCGTCTTATTCGTTCATTACCTGGCCGGCAATTGCAGGCACTGGTCTTACCAGCTCGAGCATTTGCGAAGAGATCGGCGGGCTATTGCCATTGATCTGCGCGGCCACGGCCACTCCGACTTGCCCAGGGATGGCGACTACTCCATCCCGGCCATGGCTAACGACATCGAATCCGTGACAAAGGCCCTGGACCTCAAGCGATTTTTCCTGGTGGGCCACAGCATGGGCGCATCGGCGTCGATTGAGTATGCTGGACGTCATCCGGAAATGGTCGCCGGGCTGCTTTTAGCTGATCCTTCCGGAGATGCCAGGAAGCTCCCCACCGGGCAAGTGCAGCCATTCCTGGCGGCTCTGCAATCGGATTCGTATGCCAGGACGGTTGAAGAGTACTGGAAAGCGATGCTTGCCGGCTCAAATCCCACCATCCGGGAACGGGTCCTGGGGGGACTTGCACCGCACCAGAAAAGAGGTCTTAATCGAGGTCTTCCGATCAACTCTTCGCTTTGATCCTTTAACGCCGCTGCAGCGCTATTCAGGCAAGAAGCTGTCCGTCATAACCAGTCTCAACGACACATCCATAAGCCTGCACAGTCTCCTGCCTGATCTGCCTCTTGTCAGAATGTCCGGAACTGGGCATTGGCTGCAGCTGGACAGGCCCGAGGAGTTCAACCGGATTATGAGTGAGAGAGAATGGCGGGCAGTATACCCATGCAGCTATATGGGTGATTATGGCTTTTGCTGCCCTAGGCGACAGCGTCCGGGCCTGGGAACTATTGGATTTGATCAACCCTATAAACCATGGCTCAACCCCAGAACAAGTGGCAACCTACGGGGCGGAGCCATACGTCGTGGCAGCAGATGTCTATGCTTTGGCTCCGCATGTAGGGCGCGGCGGATGGACCTGGTACACCGGAGCGTCGGGCTGGATGTACCGT
>DATLBD010000083.1:0-19540 GCA_035527135.1 Methanothrix sp.
ATTGCCGTTCTTGTCCTCATAAGCCGCGCCGGAGATGTTCATGGCCGGCTCGCTGATGGTAAAGAAGGCTACAATCTCACCATCAAAACCATCTTCCGCCGCATGCTTGCCGTCTCTTACCTGGACTTTGACCTGGTTTTCGCCGGCATCAGCAGAGGATGTCTTCTGAGTCCAGGCCCCGGCATCGCTCCACTCAGTTACGGGCTGCCAGGCACTGTTGGTTGTCGGTCCACTCAGGAAGAAGCGGAAGAGCAACGGGTCGGAGTCTGCATCAGTGGCCTTTGCAGTCCAGATTATGGTGGTTCCGGGAATCTGGGGGCTTGCGACATCGGCTGTCAGAGAATTCAAGACGGGCGTCTGGTTCACTGCCGCAGGTGCCGTCTTTGTCTCATCCGTTTCATTGACGGGCTGCAGCGGGATTGTCACATTTTCCGGTACTAGGGGTGTGGTTATGTTCTCTTCTGCTGCGGGTGGTATCACTGTCTCCGGTGCAATCGCCACAGGCTGCGTCTCATTGACAGGCCGCTCGGGCTGAGTTACATTTTCCGGTACTATGGGTATGGTTATGTTCTCAGTCACAGGAGGTGCCACGACCTCTGGAACAGGGGTTACAAGTTCCGTCTTGTTCTCTTCCGGCACTGTTACATTCTCGCTCGCGACAGGCTCTTGCTCGGGCTTGATTTCGGCCACAGGAGCAATTATGGAAAACTCGCGACTCATGTTGCCGCCCTCGCCCAGGTTTTCCTCATGCAGGCTGTCTCTTACCTGCACCGAGATCAGGCTGGTACCGGGCTGCATGGCTGTCCAGGTCCACATGTTCTCTGATTGCCATTCTGTGGCAGGAGTGCTGTTGACCAGGAAGCGATAGGTGATCGGATCGGATTCCGGATCGCTGGCCTTTGCGGTCCAGGTGACTGCTGCACCCAGAGTTCCCAGAGTCTGCGGGCTGTCACTGTCTGCAGTCAGGCTGCTAAGAGCTGGTGCATCGTTGGGTGGAAGGACTATCTCAAAGTTGGCGCTGCTTGCGCTGTCTCCTTCAGGATTATGCTTTCCATCCTTTACCCTGGCCTCGATGGTATGTGGTCCAACCTGATCCGCTGTCGCCGTCCAGCTCCAGACGGGGCTGTCCGACCAGTCCTGCACTACCTTTTCGTCCATTGAGAACAGGTATTGCAGTGGCTCATTCTCTGCATCAGATGCAACCGCCGTCCAGGTTACAGTGGTTCCCGTCACCTGCGGGCTCTCACTGTCTGCGGTCAGGCTGCTCATCTCGGGAGCATTGTTTGGCGGCAGAACTATCTCGAAATTAGCGCTGCCCGAGTTGTCTCCCTCAGCATTGTGCTTTCCGTCTCTTACCTTGGCCTCGATTGCATGCTGGCCGACCTGATCTGCTGCGGCGGTCCAGCTCCAGACGGGGCTGTCCGACCAATCCTGCACGATCTGTCCGTCCATTGAGAACAGGTATTGCAAGGGATCATTCTCGGTATCAGATGCAACAGCCGTCCAGGTTACAGCGGTTCCCGTTACCTGCGGGCTGTCGCTGTCTGCAGTCAGGCTGCTCACAACTGGAGCATTGTTGGGTGGAAGAACTATCTCGAAGTTGGCGCTGCTCGAGTTGTCTCCCTCAGCATTGTGCTTTCCGTCTCTTACCTTAGCCTCGATTGCATGCTGGCCGACCTGATCTGCTGCAGACGTCCAGCTCCAAACGGGGCTGTCCGACCAATCCTGCACGATCTGTCCGTCCATTGAGAACAGGTATTGCAAGGGATCATTCTCGGTATCAGATGCAACAGCCGTCCAGGTTACCACTGTTCCCGTTACCTGCGGGCTCTCACTGTCTGCGGTCAGGCTGCTCATCTCGGGAGCATTGTTTGGCGGCAGAACGATCTCGAAATTAGCGCTGCCCGAGTTGTCTCCTTCAGGATTATGCTTTCCATCTCTTACCCTGGCCTCGATTGCATGCTGACCGACCTGATCAGCTGTCGCCGTCCAGCTCCAAGTTGGGCTGTCCGACCAATCCTGCACTACCTTTTCGTCCATTGAGAACAGGTATTGCAGTTGCTCGTTCTCGGTATCGGATGCAACCGCCGTCCAGGTTACCGTGGTTCCCGTTACCTGCGGGCTCTCGCTGTCCGCAGTAAGGCTGCTTAGAACTGGTGCATTGTTTGGCGGCAGAACTATCTCGAAATTAGCGATGCTCGAGCTGTCTCCTTGATCATTGTGCTTTGCATCCCTTACCTTGACCTCGATGGTATGCAGTCCGACCAGATCCGCTGCGGCTGTCCAGCTCCAGACGGAACTGTCAGACCAGTCCTGCATTACCCGTCCATCCATTGAGAACAGGAATTGCAAGGGATCATTCTCTGCATCAGATGCAACCGCCGTCCAGGTTACAGTGGTTCCCGTCACCTGCGGGCTCTCGCTGTCTGCGGTCAGGCTGCTCATGACCGGTGCATTATTGGGTGGCAGAACTATCTCGAAGTTGGCGCTGCCCGAGTTGTCTCCTTGATCATTGTGCTTTGCATCTCTTACCTTGACCTCGATGGCATGCTGACCGACCTGATCCGCTGCGGCTGTCCAGCTCCAGACTGGGCTGCCAGACCAGTCCTGTACTACCTGTCCATCCATTGAGAACTGGTACTGAATGGGATCATTATCGACATCCATAACCACCACGTTCCAGGTGATAGTCGAGCCTATCTCCTGGGGGCTGAGCTTATCGGGACTGAAATTGATGATGGCAGGTTTCTGGTTGGGCGGCAATACGATGAACGTCGCACTCCTTCTGTCATCAAATCCGTCTTGCTCGGCATGCTTGCCGTCTCTTATCTGGACCTCTACCTGGGATTCGCCCTCGGCCGCCGTCCAGGCCCACTGGTTACTGGATTGCCAATCGGTTGTGGGAAGTCCATTTAAAAAGAATCTAAATAAAACTGGATCATTCTCAGGATCATTGGCCAAAGCCTTCCAGGTTACAATGCTGCCCATCTCCTGGGGGCTGGCTTTATCTGCTGACAAGTCGGAAATAAATGGCGTTTCATTGGGCTTATTTAAGGTGAAACTTGCCTTTTTGGAAGAGTCTCCTTCTGAGTTATGCGCGCCGTCTCTAACTCTTGCCTCTATGCTATGGGCGCCGAATTCATTGGCAGAAGTATACCAGGTCCATTGATTCTTATATTGCCATTCGGTTATAGGCTGATCGTCCAGCAAGAACTGGAACTGAAGCCCATCGCTTTCCTGGTCACTGGCTTCCGCTGACCAGGCTATAGCTGTACCAGCTTCCTGGGGGCTGGCGGGAATAGAGGTCAAGCTGGTCATGACGGGGGCCCGATTTACAGGCTCCACTACCATTGGCTCAGCCGCCTGTACCGGCTGGACGGGCTGCTGCACCTCTACGGGTGGCACATAAGTTGGCTCGGGAGCCTGAACAATGGGCAAAGGCTCAACGGTTGGCTGCACCTCAACTACAGGAAGAGCTTGCGGCAGCGTCAACAGAAAGTCAACTGTTTTCTCATCTGGTGTGAACTGCGGGCCGGCATGCGATTCATCCCTAACCCAGACGCTTATCTGGTTTTTCCCGGCATCCGCTGAATTGGTATCCCATTTCCAGGTATTGTCCTGGGACCATTGGGTTACCTGCATCCATACTTCACCAGTGGATGGCCCTTTTAGCCGGAACATGAAGGACATGGCATCATTTTCCGGGTCTTCAGCTTTGGCCGTCCATTTTATGGGACTGCCTGCTTCCTGAGGACTGAGCTTGTCGCTCTCAAGAGCGATGAGCCTGGGCTGCTGGTTGAAGCCATCTCCTCCCAGGTTATCTTGTGCGGAGAAATCCTCCCGTCCAAAAGCTCCTGGCTGCTGGTTGAATTGTGCTGAGGCCGATATTGCCAAGAGCACTCCAGTTACCATTAACACGCCAAAGACGGAAAATATGTCTCGATATTTATGCTTGGAAATTCTTTTAAATCTAGTTTTATTTTTGCATTTACTATCCTGTTTTTGCATATCCTCACTCTCCATTTCTCACTATCCCACTCGCACTTGACCATTTTTCATGAACAAAAAGTTGAGCTTGGCATTTATGAATCTATTTTTCACATTGAAGGTTTGTTAGCACATCATCGCCATTGGCTAACTCATGTGAATCCTTTGTGAATTCTATATAGACATGGACTGCGATAAGCATTTTTTTGCAATAATCCAGTCAGCTTCGCGGCGAGGTGCTCCCCACGGTGCCTGCTTTGCTTTCTGTACGCCGCGCCTGCAGCACGCTTTGAACCTGATTTTGCCTATCGCAGCAAATCGTTACTGATAGCCGAGACGCTTTGAATTTATCTAGGCAAAGGGATGCTTCGCAGAATCTTTCTTGGCCAATATCTCCGATACCTTGGGATTTTTGGCTGCGGCACGCACGATGGCCAGCTTTGTAGCCTGATAGTTATAATCATAGATCTTCTTCTTGTCTTTTGCATCCCACTCAATGAAGACGGATACGATTATCATCATCTCCTCGGCCAGTTCCTGGGGCAGGATTCCTTCCTCCACGCAGTCCATTACTGCCTTGGCCACAGCTGCCTGGGCGGGGCCAAACATGAGTATAGCCTGTCCGGCGCTTTTGATGGTAACCTTGTTTACCATAAGGGTAGATGGCTTGGTGGGCAGGTTGGGCTCTAAGACCGCCAGCAAGGGTGTATGCCCCTTAGCAGGAGAGGCCAGGGCATTGACAAATGCCTGTTCCACATAGCTACCTTTAGGCCCTATTACCAGATCGATATGGGCGATCTCCGGCCCCTCTCCCACTAATGCCTCTCCGATCAGTACGCTATCAAAAGGTCGCATCATACTATAACCTTAGATCATTTTTCATATAAATTTGTACTCTAAGCCAGCTATGATATCTGCTTAATATTATCGTAGTATTATCATATCGCGTATCATATTTATATATTATTAAAACATTTATATAATTTATAAAACCTTTCCTTATCCGCATCAACTCCCTATCGCCAAAAAATATATCATCATAATACGCTGCAAGATGAGGCAATGCGAATACTTGTAGTCAACAACTATGGACAGTTCAATCACCTCATCCGGCGCGCCATCCGGGAGAAAGTGGAGACGGACCTTATCTCCAACCAGACGCCTCCGGAGAAGATCGACGCGGACGGCCTCATCCTGGGGGGAGGGCCCACACTAGAACGCGCCGGGCGCTGCGCCGATTATCTGCGGGATCTGGATATCCCCATCCTGGGAATTTGCCTGGGCATGCAACTGATGGGTACCACCTTTGGCGGAAAAGTGGTTCCCGGTAGCATGGGCGGCTATGCGGAGGTGGATGTGCATGTTCTCAAGGAAGACGACATCCTCAAGGGCCTGCCAGCCAAGTTCAAAACCTGGGCCTCGCATATGGACCAGGTGTCGGAGCTGCCCGAGGGCTTTGAGATCCTGGCCAGGTCGAACGTCTGCGAGATCGAGGCCATGAAGCACCTGACAAGGCCGCTGTACGGCGTGCAGTGGCATCCCGAGGTTGTACACACCGAGCACGGCCTGGAGCTTTTGGACAATTTCATTGCCCTATGCAAGAGATGAAACGCCCGAGATGAGCGGCAAAGAAGGCAGGGAAAAGCAGATCCGAGATCTGCAAGCGGCCCTGAGGGCGGCGGAGGGTCTCTCTCCAAAGACGTTAGCCGCCCGGATTTCAGACATCGGCTTCGAGTGCATGGGCTGCGGGGAATGCTGCCGAGGAGAGGATAACAGTGTGGTTGTCTTTCCGTTTGAGATTAGAGCTATTCAGACGGAAACCGGTCTGGACTGGCTCGATATCGTCAGCCCGCCAAAAGAGGGCGAGTGGGACAAAAACGGCTGCTTTCATACCCTGGAGTGGCGGCTGAAAAAGGAGAACGATTCCTGCCGGTTTCACCAAAATGGCCGCTGCAGCATCTACTCTGTCCGGCCCATGCTCTGCAGCACCTATCCCTTCTATCTGGACAATGAGATTTTGCAGTGCTCGGAGTGCCGGGGCCTGGGGGGCAGGATCGAGCCAGACGCGGCCCGGAGGATGGCAGAGCGGCTCATCAAGCGCTACGTCACAGAAATCCGGGAGGCCATCGCGCTCCTGGAAAGATACCAGGACTTCGAGAGGAGCGAGGCAAGAAAGGGCAGCAGGATCGTCGTGCACGACAGCGAGGGCGAGCACAGGATCGTGGGCGAAGAGTTGCTCGGGTAAGATCGGCAGGGTGAAGGAATGACAGAATTTTTTTGCATCGGAATAGCTCAATCACTTCATGCGCGGAAGCAACATTTCAGTTCCGGATGTTTGCCGACCGACAAGAGATCGAGAATTCCGAAGAGTTCTGGCGGAGTTATCATCGGCAATCTACAGGAGGGCCTGTCCGCTAGAAATCGGTTGCTCGTGTAGCTCATCATGGAAGACATCCACCTGGCGGTGAACAGGGGCTGTGGCACAGATGCTATGCCGGATGCCATGCAGGAAAGAGGGCTGCTAGTGCCGGTATTCTAGGACAAGAGAGAGATGGTAGAGTACATGGCGGCAGCGCTGGCAGAAGAAGGCGGCACCCAAGCCCTCAAAATTTAACCTATGAAGCTGGAACTAGACGATTTTAATAAGATTCTATCATCGATTCTTTTTTCCTGGGATGCCCATAACCATGGAATATCTTTAGATCCATAGTTATTTGTTTATATCATTAAGTATCATATAATTTCAGACTGTACGCCAATTGGTTTTAGCTCCCAAGGAGATAGATTGTAAATGATCGAATCCATCAACTCCATTGAATTAAAGGATATGCTGAACAAGGCATCATCAGCAAGGGTCCAGAAAGTTAAAGTGGACAGAAAAAATGTTCTGGTTCCCGTACCCTTCCCCTCGCCAGAGGACTGGAGGGACCATTGGATCTACTTCCTCATGATCGATCGGTTCAACAATCCTAACAAAGACCCCAATTATGAATGGAATGACCCCAACTGCGACAAATTCCAGGGAGGAACTTTTAACGGCATCACTGAGCAGCTCGACTACATAAAGTCCTTAGGTGCCGGTGCCATATGGATCACTCCCCCTTTCAAGAACTGTATTTTTGAAGAGACTTACTACGGATACGGCATTCAGGATTTTCTGGCAATAGAACCTCGTTTTGCCTCTGATGGAACACCTGAAACTGCTGAACTGGAACTGCAAGACCTGATACTCCAGGCCCATGCTCGTGGTCTGTATGTCATCTTTGATATTGTTCTAAACCATGCCGGAAATGTGTTCTTCTACCGAAAGGACGGCCAGCTCTACTCAGATTTACAATGGCGAGATGCCCCCTATGAGGTCATGTGGCGAGATGAGCATGGAAATGGCAAGTGGACCCTTCCTCCAGAGGAGTGTACTTCTAATGCGTGCGTCTGGCCAAAAGAGCTGCGATGCAATAAGTGTTTCCGGCAGCGTGGCCAGGGCGGCGAGTCTGGAGGAGACTTCGGCTCTTTGAAGGAGCTGCTCACGGAGTTTTATGAGTATAAGGACGGCTACTACTATCATGTTGTTTGGGATACGCTGATCAAGGCCTTTTCGTATATCATAGCCAGATATGATGTGGATGGCTTCAGGATTGATACTCTGAAATACATAGAGCGGGATTTCGCCCGAACCTTCGGCAACGCCATGCGTGAGTTTGCTCTGGGAATAGGCAAGAAGAACTTCTTCACCTTTGGAGAAGTCTGGGACAATGAGGAAAAGATCACTCGCTATATCGGTCGATATTCCTCGGACGAGGACGGTATTATCGGTGTGGATGCCGCCTTGGACTTTCCCCTTTTCGGCAAGCTATCCGGGACCATCAAAGGCTTGATAGAGCCAACGGAAGTGACAAGGGTCTTTGAGGAACGAAAGCAATATCAAAAAAGCCATATTGGCTACCATGGCGAAGCCAGCAAGTTCTTCGTCACTTTTCTGGACAATCACGATCAGCATGAGCGATTCTATTATCAGGATGAGCAGGATATAACGGAGTATGACCCTCAGGTGTCCTTGGGTGTAGGGGCTCTCTTCACCATGCAGGGCATCCCCAGTCTGTATTATGGGACGGAGCAGGGCCTTAATGGCCGTGGAAATAAGCTTGAGGCAGTAAGGGAAGCGCTATGGGGCAAGCCTGATAAATTTAATAAGGACCATGCTTTTTATCAGGCCATCCAAAAGATCTCCCGAATTCGTGAGACGGAGCCGGCTTTGCGTTACGGGCGACAGTATTTCCGAGAGATATCCCAGAACAACTATGACTTCAACATGTCTGCTGATAAAGGGGGAGTAATGGCTTATTCTCGCATCTTGAATGATCGGGAGATACTCATAGCCATAAACACCAATGCCAATAACAATTGGGCCGGCGATGTGATCGTGGACTTCGCGCTCAATTCTGCCTCCCCTTCCTGGCAGATGCTTTACAGTAACGTAGAGTTCGAAGCAGATCGAAAATCCAAGATAATCTCCAAGGCAGCAGTTCATAAAATCAATGGTGAATGGCTCTTTGGGCCGGTGAGAGCTCTTCCCCTGACCCTCGATGCCATGGAGATTCAGATCTTGAGAAAAGGAAGTTGACCATGCGAATGGATTGGAAGGTGAGATAAGGCAGTCAAGATCAATCCAGATGATATCGATGGATATCCCAAAGACGGATAGAATGGCTGACCAGTACATGCCCTCGAGAATCATGGCTCCGTCCTTGTGGTTTACTTTACCATAGTCCCAGCCTGACTTGGAGGACATCTGTTTAAACCAGCCAGTACGACTGAAGGCTGCCTCCAATCCATACCTTCTTGACTTGAGAAACATGAGCGAAGCCCTTAGGTGTTGGCATAAGGGTAGAGAATCAGTAGGTATCATGGAATTTAATATTAATAAGTTTCAGGAGGCAGGAGGCCGCAAATTTTGGGGTCTAAAAGCTATCTTAAAACAAATGAACGCAAAAGATAATATTGAAGAATTTACAAGAGGTAGATGGCGGCTTTATCAAAATTGCCACCAATCTCGTTCCGTTGCCTCTTTCGACTCTCTTGATTCGAGCATTTTTACCCCCAATTTCCCTCCCACTGCCAAAGCTTATTTCTTCTCCCCAGACTCCAGGATAGTAGGGTGTTTTAATGGAGGTACTCTGGATCACGGAAGAAGAAGTGAAGTCCCTTTTGACCATGGACGAGACAATTGCCGCAGTAGAGAAAGCCTTTTATGATCATGGAATGGGCCAAACTCAAATGCCGCCCAAGTCCTATCTTTATTTCTCAAAATATGACGGCGATCTGAGAACCATGCCCGCGTATCTGGATGGACAGGATCTGGCGGGAGTGAAGATCGTCAATGTTCATGTAGCAAATCCAAAAATTGGTCTTCCCACCGTCATGGCCCTGTTGACCCTGATCTCCCCGAAAAATGGAGTGCCTCTGGCTATCATGGGTGCGACCTTTCTCACGGCCATGCGCACGGGTGCAGCGGGTGCTTTGGCTGCCAAGCACCTTGCCAGGCAGGACTCACGGGTGGTGGGAATGATTGGGGCAGGAGTGCAAGCAAAAACCCAGCTCTTGGGCCTGTCCAGGCATTTTAAGATTGAGCAAGTGAAAGTTTTCGATACATCGCAAGAGCGATCCCGGTTTTTGGAAAAGAATAGCAGAGAATTTTTAGACTGCGAATACCTGATCTCTGAAAATCCCCAGGAGGCCTGCCAATGCGACATTCTGGTTACTACCACTCCCTCGCGTAGGCCAGTGGTCAAAGACAGCTGGATCTTGCCAGGGACGCATATAAATGCCATCGGAGCTGATGCTAAAGGAAAACAAGAGCTTCAGTCATCTCTTACCAAAAGAGCCAAAGTTTTTGTAGATGATCTGGCCCAGGCAGTGCACTCTGGAGAAGTGAATGTTCCGATAACCGAAGGTATTCTCTTGCGCGAAGAGATCTATGCCCAGATCGGCGAGGTCCTGGCAGGCAAGAAACCAGGCAGGGAAAGCGAGAAGGAGATCACCATCTTCGACTCTACTGGCCTAGGCATACAGGATGTGGCTACAGGCTTTGCAGTTTATGA
Source organism: Methanothrix sp. (assembly GCA_035527135.1). Taxonomy (GTDB): domain Archaea; phylum Halobacteriota; class Methanosarcinia; order Methanotrichales; family Methanotrichaceae; genus Methanothrix. Next base: position 10,086 of record DATLBD010000083.1, read on the forward strand.
AAAAGCTCTGCAAGCGAAAAGGGGAAGGAAGCTGCCACTAGCCTGACCACCGGCATCCCATAGGCGCAATCTATATCAATTTCGACATAGACGAGTGGCGTGGTAATTATGGCAAGAGACAAAAAGAAGAGCAAGGGTCCACAAGATCGCAACAGCAATTATCAGATGAAAAACGGCAATTCCGTCTCCAAGAAAAAGGATAAGAAATCCAATGCTGCTAAGCCCACAGAGACGAAATCTGCCGCGCAGGCAAACCCAGCGGAGCAAAAAAGCTTCATCTCAGGCATTTCCAGCAGCATTTCCAATGCCACAAGCAGCATAAGCAAGATGCTCAAACACTAAAACATATTTCAGAAATATATTCAGAAGATCCAGATCCTGCGCGACTGGATAGCAGTGCGCAGGAAGACATTTTTTTAGGCGATTTGATTAAAAACAAAAAATTGAGCGTTTCAGACTTCTTCGCTTTTGCCCTGCTTCACCCTTGCTCAATTATCCCTGTTCCCTGGCTTTGCTCTGAAACTCCTGCTGTACATCGCATCCCAGTCGCCCAATGGCATCAGAGCGACACTGCCGGCAATGCTTCATCTGCTTGATGATCTTGCCCAGCTCCTCCTGGATCTTTCGTTTCTCCTCAGGCGAAGGTGGCTTGATGTGGGCAAATTTGTACTGCGGAATGAGGGGCATGACATTATGGATGTAGACGCCCAGGGACTTTATCTTGCGGGCGATGTCGAATACGTGCTTGTCGTTGATCCCAGGAATGAGGACCGTATTGACTTTCACAATCTTTTTCAGCTTCAGGGCCTCTTCGATGCCTTTGAGCTGGTGGTCGCGTAGGAGTGTTGCGGCCTCCAAACCCTCGTACCTCTTACCCTGATAGGTCACATAATCGTAAATCTGCTGGCCGATCTCCGGGTCTATGGCGTTCATGGTGACAGTGATGTTAGAGACGCCTAAGGAATCCAGCTCTTGGATCTTGTCAGGCAGAAGCAGGCCATTGGTGCTGAGGCAGAGGATAATGTTAGGATACTTTTCGCCCACCAGGCGCAGCGTCTCAAATGTCTCCTCATTGGCCAGAGGCTCGCCAGGACCTGCTACTGCAACCACTTTGATGTAGTGATACTTCTCCAGCACCTCATCCACGCGCTCTAAAGCTTCCCTCGGTTTCAGAACCTGAGAAGTCACCCCTGGTCGTGATTCATTCACGCAGTCGAAGTCCCGAACGCAGTACTTGCACTGGATGTTGCACTTGGGGGCCACAGCCAGGTGCATTCTGCCAAAGGCATGGCAGGCCTTCTCACTGAAACATGGGTGCTCTTGAATCCGTCGAAGCTGCTCCGGGTCGTATGGGATCTCCTTTCCATCTACAATGGCAACGGGAAAAGTATCTTCGCTCATTTTTGGAACTCCACGGTTGTACTAGCTACCAATTATGGCCCAACAAGGCTAAAAGACTTACGTGCCGGATAAAATTTTCTCAAAGACATTTGGAGGAAGAGCCCGGTTAGGACCAGGTTAGAATTAGGTAAAAGAATAGAAATAACGTGGAGTTTGGATAGAGAAAGGATGGGGCTGGAGTAGAGTTCGGATGGAGAGAAAGTGAAAATATTATGGTGCAATTTGGATAGAAATTAGACGAGAGTCAAGCCCGAAGGGAGACAAAGATACTTTAAGGATATGGAGCAATACTTTGGCTTATGCCCGAGAAGGACAAGCTTGTCATATGGCCCATCTACTTCAACGCAGCTCGCTCCAGGGCTGAAGGCAGGATGGTTTCCCTCCAAGATGCCGTCAATGATCCTAACTTGGATATGGTAATCACAGCCTCGCTGAAATCCGGCTTCAAGCCGGAGATTGAACGCGAGAAGAGGCACCCTAAGACCTGGCACCAGGAAGAGGCTTCCGGAAGAATATTGATTGCCAAAAAAGGTTCAAAATCCGCCGTCTTAAAAAGGATTGCCGGCTCCATGAAGTCGAAATACAAGAAAAAGAGCCATTAAACTGGCAATCAAGTTTTTTTTAGTGGGCCAAAATGCCAGGATTCAAAGGCTTGAGAGTGTGCGAAAGCTCAATTTTTCCCAAAGAAAGGAAAACTTAATTACAGGCAAAGCAATTAGTTGGCATTGAATCCGAAGGATAAGGAAATGCACCAGAGATTTGGTCACATGAATACAATGATTAGGCGATTGGTTATTGATGTTTTAAAACCGCACGTTCCTACTATGTTGGATCTGGCTAGTGCCCTGGCCAAAGTAAGCGGGGTTACCGGAGTCAACCTCAGCCTCGATGAGGTTGATCAGCAGACAGAGTCGGTTAAGGCGACCATCCAGGGTGAGAATATCGATTACGATGGCGTAGAAAAAGTGATCAAAAACTTCGGGGCAGCAGTGCACAGCATCGATGAAGTTGTGGTCGGAAAAGAGATCGTGAAGGAGTATGAGACTCTGCAAGAACGTTAAAGTACAATTATTAATTTTTATATTTATTTACATAGTTAGATTATAGTTGTTTGCATAATTCGATATAACGCACATAATATTATTTAATTACCTACGACCTGGTGAAACACATTCTGTATTTAAGTAGCATTATACAGACTAGCGCAAAGAACTATAAGTTTCGCCAGTCAGGAAAGAGGTTTAAGATTCCCTGTTCGCTCTTGATAATCATAATATCTTTCTCCACACGAGCATGCCACTCAATGTTATTTCGCATGGCCATATCTTCCCGAAGGCCCCAGATCTCTCCTGGGCCTTGGAGCTATGGTAATGGCTATCTTGTGTTTCATTTGTGACACGTCCTGGACGATAGGAAAAAGATTTGAGTCTGGGAAGGCAATGCTTAATAACAAAGCCCGGGTTTTAGCAAAGATATATGATCGATCTGCATACTCATACCACTTTCAGTGATGGCGAGCTCATTCCTTCCGAGCTGGTACGTCGGGCGGAGGTATTGGGATACACGACCATCGGCATAACCGATCATGCGGACTATACCAATATCGAGCACATCTTAGCCTGCGTCTCCAAAGCCAAATATTTGGAAGACGTATTGGATATCAAAGTCCTGGTGGGTGTGGAGATAACTCATGTTCCACCCACCAAGATCGGGCCGCTGACTGCTCTCGCCCGCAAGCTGGGAGCGGAGATCGTGGTTGTGCACGGCGAGACGCCGGTGGAGCCCGTGCGGCCGGGCACAAACCGGGCTGCCCTGGAGGCAAGAGTGGACATCCTGGCCCACCCCGGCTTCATCACTCTGGAAGAGGCAGAGCTGGCCCGAGAGAACAATGTCTGCCTGGAGATCACTGCCCGATCGGGCCACAACATCACCAACGGCCATGTAGTGCGCATGGCAAAGCTGGCCGGGGCAAAAATGGTGGTAGATACAGACAGCCACGCCCCCCGAGATCTTATAAACAGCGAGCGCGCCATAGAGATCGCTATGGGCGCGGGCTTACTCCTGGAAGAGGCTACAGCTATAGTAAAGCAGCACGCCATTATCAGATGATGGAAAAAGATATGCTATGCAGGGGTTGAATAGATAGACATCGTGGCAATAGATATTTCGGGCCGACATAAAGTAGAGGGCAGATATGAAATGGTATGCGCTGTCGTCTCCGCCCGCGTATCGCCCAATTTTATTGAGAAGATCTATTCAGTGAGGCAGATACCTCGGGTGGCCGAGATATTAGATATCAATGTTGTGGCCGACTTCATAAGCGAGGCGTGCATGTGCCTTCCCGGAACAATAGTCGCAGAATCCGGAGACCTTTACAATCTGGAGATCTGGAGGGTAAAAAGCATCTTGGGAAGGGATTTCAAGTATCCTGAGACCATAGCGGAGAGGACGGCGATAGAGATGGCCCATCATGTCTCTGTATCAGGACGAAGGCTTATCATGAATGGCGATAGAATAGATAAAAGAAAATAATAACTAATAAATAATGAATAATGAGTGGTAACGAGATAATAACAATGAATGAAGAAAAGACCGCCGTCCTGCTAATGCGAGAGAATCCGAAAAAGCCCCCGGACCCACACAAGATGAACGAGCTGCGGGGCCTTGCGAATGCTGCCGGATACCGGGTATTGGCAGAGATTTTTCAGCGCAGGGGCCGAGACTATCGTTTCCAGACGGGAAGGGGAAAGATCGAACAGGCATTGAGCTACAACCCAAAAAAGCTGATCTTTTATAATCCGCTCAGTCCCAACCAGGTTTTCAACATCAGAAGCGAGTTTTCCGCCCAGGTGCTGGACAGGTTCAATCTCATTTTAGAGATATTCTCCTCTCGTGCTTCCACCCGCGAGGCCAAGCTGCAGGTGGAGCTGGCTCGTCTTAGCTATGATGCACCCCAGGTAAAAAAAGCCCTCGCCCTGAAAAAGCGAGGCGAGCAGCCGGGCTTTCGGGGCGCTGGCGCTTATGAGCAGTCCATGTACCACGATATCAGGGGAAGGATGGCCAAGATCCGGGCCGAGCTGAAGGATGTGGAGAGCCACGGCGAGGACAGACGGCAGAGGCGCAGAGAGCAGGGCTTTGATCTGGTAGCCCTGGCCGGTTACACCAACGCCGGCAAATCGACTCTTCTTAATGCACTCACCGGTTCGCAGGTAGTGGTAAAGGATCAGCCATTTACCACTCTTTCGCCCACCACCAGGGCACTGGAGGTTTTAGGCAGAAAGGTCCTTCTCACAGACACGGTGGGCTTCATCGACGATCTGCCCCACTTCCTCATCAAAGCCTTCCGCTCCACGCTCTCCGAGATCTCCGAGGCAGATCTGGTGCTCCTTGTGGCAGACATAAGCGATCCGCCACAGCTATTGCGGCGCAAATTGGTAGCCTCTCACAAGGCACTTTGGGATTGCGAGGTCTCTGTGCCAATTGTAACCATACTAAACAAGGCGGACCGGCTAGAAGAGGGGGAGGCGGCAGAAAAGGCGGAGCTGATCAGAGATTTGGCTCCCTATCCTGTTTTAGCCTCGGCCTTTACCGGCCAGGGCCTGGGTGTGCTGGAAGAGTGCATCTCTCAGCGTTTGCAGCCTTTGAAGGAGTATCAGCTCAGTCTTCCTTACACATCGCAGGGCCTGCGCGAGCTTTCCCGGCTCTACGAGACGACCGAGCTATTGACTGTGAGCTATGAGAAGGAGCTGATTGTCCGGCTGCGTGGAAGGGAAGAGACGGTAGCCAGGGCGGGACTGTCAGGGGCGCGCAGACTGTGAACTCTCATGCCTGAAATTTTGCGAGAGCATTTCCAGCTCAAAGAGACCATTGTCACCATTTTTGCCCGGGAGAGCAGGCACATAGATGCTGCCAGAGAGTCCATAAAAGAGCAGCGTGCCTATCTGGAGGATTTTATAAGGAAAGATCCGTTCTTTCAGATAACCTTAGAGCCTTACGATCTTGCGCAAGATGACGTCCCCCTGATCGTAAAGCAGATGATAGGGAAGAGCGCCGTCTTTGGCATCGGTCCCATGGCGGCTGTCGCCGGCACCATTGCCGGATTTGCCGTGCAGGCCATGATGGATGAAGGTGCAACTTATGCCGTCGTGGACAACGGCGGAGATATCTGCGTCTTAAACGATCAGCCCATAGTAGTAGGAATATATGCAGGAAGCTCGCTCATCCGGGACCTGGCCTTCCAGCTGGCTGCGAGGCACAAGCCGTTGGGCATCTGCACCAGCTCAGGTAATGTGGGTCCTTCCATCTCTTTTGGCTGCGCTGATGCGGCCGTTGTGATATCGCAGGATGTGGCGCTGGCAGACGTGGCGGCCACGACTTTGGGAAATGCAGTAACGGCAGAAGGGCCGCTGCAGGAATGCTTCCAGTCGATTGATCGTCCGGGGATAGACGGCGCCTTAGTGATTCGGGGCGATAAAATGGCGCTGTGGAAAGAGCTGCCCCCGCTGCGCCGCGCCCATGTGGGTGCGGAGAGGATAACCAAAGAATAGAGAATAATATAAGAAATCATATGTCTGAGCTTTTACAAAACCTCTCAAGATAACTATTAGTAGTTTAAAGAAGGCCAAAAAATGATGAAACAAAAAAGGCCTTTTCATGTCATGATCATTCCCACTCTGGGCTGTCCTTCCAAATGCGCTTATTGCTGGAGTTCGGAGATGGGCTCACCCATAATGAGCATAGAGACAGTTAAGGATACCGTTGCCTGGCTCAAGGACTTCCGCAGCGATCCCGTCACCTTCACATTTCATGGAGGCGAGCCGCTGCTTGCCGGGGCCGATTTCTACAGGCAGGCTCTTCCCTTGCTCACCGGTGAGCTGCAGCATCTCGAGCCCAACTTCGCTCTGCAGACCAACCTCTGGAAGCTGACTCCAGAACTAGCCGATGTCCTGGCGGAGTACAATATTCCCATCGGCTCCAGCCTGGACGGGCCCCAGGAGCTAAACGACCTGCAACGGTCGGAGGGCTACTACGAAAGGACCATGAAGGGATATGAACTGGCCAAGCAGCACGGATTGCAGGTGCAGTTCATATGCACATTTACCTCTTATTCCGTACAGTTCAAAGAAGAAATATTCAAATTTTTCCTGGAAAACGGCCTGACCCTCAAGCTGCATCCTGCATTGCCGTCCCTGAGAAGCGACGAGCCGGATAAATGGGCGCTCTCTCCAGAAAAGTACGGTGAGCTGCTGGTCTATCTGATGGACAAGTACCTGGAAAACATGAACCAGATAGAGGTACGCAATATCAACGATTACTGCAGATGCGTCTTCACCGGCCGGGGCACAGTCTGCACCTTTGTGGACTGCATGGAGAATACCTTTGCCGTGGGCCCGGACGGCAGCATCTATCCCTGCTATCGCTTCGTAGGCATGCCGGAGTACGTCATGGGCCATGTCCGAGATCATCCCAGCCAAAAGGATCTGGCAGAATCAGCTGCAGGAGTGCGCATGCTCCGTTTCAAGGAGTATGTGGACACAGAATGCAAAGGCTGCAAGCATATCCGCTACTGCCGGGGAGGCTGTCCCTACAATGCTATAGCGCCCACGGATGGTGAGATCAAGGGCGTTGATCCCCACTGCAAAGCCTATCAGAGGATCTTCGATGAGATCGCAGATCGCTTTAACCAGGAGATGATGGGGTCCTTAGGCCTGGAGATGTGCCATTCTGGCGGGCCAGCAAAGCCGGCAAAGCCCACCAGGCCGGCAATCATGCCGCTCGTCCGAAAGCTGGCCTCGAATTGAGAAAGACGCATAAACCATGTGTTTTATTCATTGGACGGTTTATCAGCTGGCAAAACGAAGGACGTCACCGCTGCCTGGATTTCAAAAAGCTGGAAACTCCAGAAATTGCATTAAGCGGAAATGCCCATCGGAAGCCTTTTTTTTGCAGCCGATCATAGATTTATGGATAATTCCAACTCCATGAACTCAGGAAAGACGCGAGATAAAGTCCAATATCATTTGATCATGCTTTGCTCATAGCGCAATTTATATGGGAAACGAAATGAATTATAGATAAAGAAGAATATCCAAAATGTCTCATGAGGTACTTCAAATGATATCCAATCTTAAAATTAAGAATTTCAAGTCGATAAAACAATTGAATTTAAAATGCAACAAAAAAAATTTGTTTATTGGCGAGCCAAATGCAGGAAAATCTAATATATTGGAAGCATTAGGGATGTTCTCATTTATTAGATTTGGGAAAGTCGAAGATTTTGTCCGACTTGAATCCATGACTAATTTATTTCACGATGAAAATTTGGATGAGGTTTTATCGATAGAAGCAGATAGCAAAGTACTGGAAATCGCCTTTAAGGATGATTTATTCCAAGGTCAATGCTATGACAAAGAATCGAATGAGAAGGAATTCTCTTTTTCCATTGACATCAAATTACGCGGAAGCCTAAATATGTTCAAAGAACCTTTTCCCATTCGCTTTTACAGATTCTCCTTGCGAAAGGAGTTTTTTCAAAAAGAGGCGGAGTTTCTTCTGCCACCATCTGGAGATAATCTACTAACCATAATTAGAAGTCACAAGAAAATAAAAGAAGCCATAACCGATCTACTTGCACCATTCAATCTTAAACTTGTTTTCAGGCTTCAAGAGAATAAAATTGAGATCATGAAACAACAACAAAATGAAATAGTTACTTATCCTTACTGGCTATTGTCTGATACCCTCCAAAGGATAATATTCTATACCACAGCTATCGACTCAAATAAGGATTCTATCTTGATCTTCGAGGAACCTGAATCAAATTCATTCCCTTACTACACCAAGTTCCTCGGTGAAAAAATTGCCTTTGATGAAACCAATCAATATTTCATAGCAACACATAATCCCTATCTTCTCCTGGCAATTCTTGAAAAATCTAAGAAGAATTCAGTGAATGTATTTGTCACGTATTACCGAGATTATGAGACAAAAGTCAAACTCCTTGATGAAGAGCAGATCTCAGAACTCATGGATTTCGATCCGTTTTTCAACCTAGATGATTTTATTAGGGGGTGATTGTTATAATAATCGTCGAATGCAATCCAGATGAATTCTTAGTGAGATTATTGGGCTTCACCAAGATAAAGCATGGCGGAGGGAAAGGAAAGGTCCTGAAAAAAGTCAGGGATAATCCAGGATCAATAGGCATCATAGATGAAGATCCAGATAGCAATCAGCCTAACGAGAGGACAGAATATATTGAGCAAGAGTGTGTCGCTAAGTGCTGTGTCGATTAAGCTTAAATAGTTGAAATATAAATATTATGTCATGAACTATGTTGATAATAGAAACTGGCCAGAATATAATGCCAAACTTGTTCGAAGAGGCGAATTCTATCTCGAATTGAGTTGTGTGAAGAACTGGAGTTGGGAATTAAGAGAAATGAATAGAAAGAAAACAGGCGCTCCATACAAATACCCGAATACTTTTATAACTTTTGCATCAATAATATACTCTTTCTTTCGAATGCCATATCGTCAACTTGAAGGCTTCATTGGACGACTTTCGACCTATGAACCAGGATTAGTGGCGGCAGATTATACAACACTCCATAAGCGAATCTCTAAGCAATCTCTTGAGATCCAGATACCTGAGAATGATGCTGTTGTTGCAGTTGATTCAACTGGGATAAAGGTAACAAATAGGGGGGATTGGATGCGCGAGAAACACGGGAAGCGACGGAGAGGATGGCTTAAGGTTCATGTTGCAGTAGATGTTGAGTCAAAGAGATTATTGTCTCTGGAAGTTACAGAAGAAGACACATCGGATTGTGAGGTTTTGCGCCCTTTGTTGAAAGACGTCAATATTAAGGAGGGGTTAATGGATGGCGCATATGACACAAACGACGCATTTGGATTTATGAAATCGAAAGGTGTGGATTGTCCAGGGATTAAGATCAGAGGGAACGCGATAGTAGGCAAAGATGCATCAGCCAGGTCAACAGCTGTTCTGGAATTTAAAAAAATGGGCTACAAGGGCTGGAAGCAAATGCATCA
>DATLBD010000084.1:0-14620 GCA_035527135.1 Methanothrix sp.
TCCATCAATGATTTGAAAGCAAAGGTTTTGGCATTTGTCGAGTACTTCAACCAGACAATGGCAAAGCCGTTCAAATGGACATATCGAGGGAGAGCACTTGCTGCTTAAAATTAGGCTTATTTAAGCCCAGATGTACTAGGAATTTCCACACCGTCTTCCAGATCAAAGCGGCAAATCATCAGCTTGTTCCCGCTGACCAGGGTTTTGCGAATCAGGCCGGGAGCCATCTGCACTGCCATGGCATCAGCATATTGAAAGAACATGGGTTATCACCTGAATTTCATGGTTGATTTGCAGATATGAATAACTATTCACTCTACAAATCCTGGATCCTATTAGCAAATCCAATTAAAAAAGCCTCATTCGTTGGCCGTGTCGCCACGGCCAAGGAATAAATCGATACTTATTTAGCAATCACGGCCTGCGGCTGGCAAGCCTTCACGTTCTCTATCTCGCCTGCTTCTCCCAGTATGAATTTGTCCACCATCTCTTTTGCCACTTCATCGGGATACTGCACAAGCGGATGCTTCATAGTGTAGGCGGAAATAGCCAGAAGCGGTCCTCCGATCTTTCTATCCTTGGCCAGCTTGCAGATCCTTATGGCATCAATAGAACTTCCTCCGCTGTTGGGCGAGTCCTCCACGGAGAGACGCAGCTCGAGATTGATGGGTACATCTCCAAAAACCCTGCCCTCCATTCTCAGGAAGCAGACCTTGTTGTCTTTTTGCCAGGGCACGTAGTCTGATGGGCCGATGTGTATATCATCTTCGTTAAGGGGCACATCCAGGATGGACTGCACAGCTTCGGTCTTGGAGATCTTCTTGGATTTAAGCCTCTCCCGATTGAGCATATTCAGGAAATCCGTGTTTCCGCCGATGTTGAGCTGGTAGGTCCTGTCCATCACGCAGGCTCTGTCCTTGAAGAGCTGAGTGAGGGCGCGATGCACAATGGTGGCCCCAATTTGAGATTTTATGTCATCGCCTACAATGGGCACACCAGCATCCTGGAATTTCCTGGCCCACTCTGGGTTGGAGGCAATGAAGACCGGCATGCAGTTGACAAAGCCAACACCTGCATCTAAGGCAGCTTGCGCATAAAAGCGCGTGGCCTGTTCCGATCCCACAGGCATATAATTTACCAGCACGTCAGCGCCGCTGTCCATCAGCTCGTTTCTCACATCGCACGACTTGGCATCAGCTACGACGAACCTCTTGTCCTCAGGATAATTAAGCATATGAGGAGCAACGCCGTCCAAAACCGGCCCCATCTTGACCTCGACGTTTTTGCGGGGAACATCAGGATAGAACACCTTGGTGCAGTTGGGTGGCGCAAATATGGCCTGGGCTACGTCCTTGCCCACCTTTCGCGCGTCTATGTCGAAGGCCGCCACTACATCGATATCGCCGGCTCTGTAACCACAGACATCATAATGCATAAGTCCGATGCATTCTTTCTCATCCGTATGTTTATAATATTCAATCCCCTGAATCAGGGAACTTGCGCAGTTTCCCAAGCCCGCGATTGCCAACCTTATCTTTTTCAACCTCTTTCCCCCTCCTGGGTCAAATGAAGCTAGGAGACCTGAGTTCGGAGTCGCAGCTTCGTATAAATGCAGGACATATATAACATTATAGGCCCCGCGCATAATGCCATGCCTAAGGCCTAATCTTCCACAACAGGCGCCAGCATGGTGCCGAGCATCAGGGAAAGCTGCTCTTCCAGCTTTGCCCTGCCTGCATCACTATTCTCGTACTCTATTCTATGTGTCCTGGGAATGTCCGTCAGGTATTTTGAGCCTTGCGGGTAAATCAGGATGGTCTCTTTTCCCAGGGTATGGGCGATGCCCAGGCCGTACATAACTCCTGCATCAGGTCCCGTGAGATCGGCAATGATCACTGCTGCATGATTGAGGGAATACCAAATCTCACGCACAGCGGATCTTCCGTTCCTGATGTCTTCTGCCTCCTCAATTAGCAGGTTGTTGGCCCGGCTCGCGTCTAAAATGGCTTTCTCATTTCCTCGCAGGTTCGTATCTCTAGGCAGCAGAAGAAAAAGCGTTTTCGCTCCTACTGGCTCGGCTGCCTGTCCAAATATGGGTCGGGTGCGCATGAGGCTGAGCATCTTTTCCAGCCTTTGGAACTCCGAGTCGATATGCGTAGAGGCTACTTCCTGCAAAGCAGCATGCCTTTCCTGGGCGCTTTGTTCTATTAAGTTTGCCGAAAACTGGATGATAAAGGCATCATCAAAGCCGAACTCCCACTGGGCGCTATTGGCCGCCTGCTGGCGCGTCAGAGCGATATCGGGCTTATAAAAATAGCTTGCTGTCCTGTTCTCCAATCGGAACTGAGCCAGAATGGAGAGGCTCTTTTTGTCCAGGATGGCTACCATGCTGCATGGCAGCTGGCTTCTGGCGATGCCCCTCTGAAGATGCCTTTCCTCAGTTGTGGCATCAACTATCGCCATGAACTCGTCTATCAGCTTATCTACCTTGGCAGAAAGCTCGGCTTCCATCTCGCCGCTTCTCATCCGGGCTACGTCGTTAAGCATAAGCACACATCCTGATTTTTAGCTTGCGAAATATAGCTGCGATATCCATGCGAAAGCGATATGCACGCTTTCCATAGAGCAGGAATCACGGCTCCGGCAAACAGCTCTCGCTCTTCTCCGCCGCTAGATTCTTCCACATCCGTACAGCATGATTTCCTCTGCCATAATAGTTCCTGACCAGCTCCCTCTCCTGGTAGCCAGCTTTTCTGTATAGCTCTACAGCCTCGGGCTTCTCCAAAGCCGCCTCAAGCCGGATCGACTGAGCACCTAGTAGAGCCAGCTTCTTCTCCAATGCCAGGATAAGCTCGCTGCCGATACCTTTCCTGCGGTAACTGGGGTGGACGTCCAGGGTATAGACGGCGCCTGCCTTCCCGCTAGTATACCCCATGACGAAGCCCAATACCTTCTTCTCTGGCTCGCAGGCGACTATTGCCACTGCATAGCGTATCAGATAGGCGAACATCTTGGGGGGAAAGGCAGTCTCCTCGGGAAAGCAGAGCCCCTCGATCTGTACAATCTGGGCCAGATCCCTGGGCTGTGCTCTCCGGATCTTCATTTATTCTCTGACACCTTACCTGAGACCTGTTTCAAGACGTCTCCATAGGCCCCAAAGACCTCAGGAATATCGATGGTGCCGATTACATCCACCACACCCACCGCTGCAATAACCTGGCCTTCTACTACTATGGGTGCGACAGAAACAGGAACTCCCTGATAGGCCCCTTTTTTCGGCGTGGTGCGAATGCTCTTGCCGGTCCTGATGACCTCTTCGAGCACCGGTCCGCTGTAGTTCTCATCCAGAACTTTTCCCTTCTCTACCCGCACGCCGGGAAATCTTGCAGAGCGCATTGTGACAGGAAGCCGGACGATCTCATTGAAGGCAAGGGCGAGTGTAGCCAGATCCTCAGACCTGGTGTCCTCAGATATCACGAGTCTGGGCATACTGAGGATATTGGGCCGCGATATCAAATAAATCCTGCCCTTGCAGTTTTTCTATTAGCTATGTGGGAAATCCCCTATAGTCCTTTCCTCTTGAGCAGTCTGGCCTGGAAGCCATGGTATTTGGCAAAGCCTTCCGCATCCTTCTGGCTCAAGGTCTGGGAGTCAAAGGAGACCATGTCCTGGGAATAGAGTGCATCGGGCGACTGGCGGCCCACTGGGATGGCATTTCCGCAGTAGAGCTTCATCTTGACCGAGCCGTTGACTCTCTTTTGAGACTGATCCAGGAAAGCATTCAGGTCAGCATAGAGCGGATCCTCCACCAGGCCCATATAGGCCATCTCCGACCAGGCCTCGTCCACCATAACCTTGAAGCGAAGCTCGGCCCGGGATAAGACCAGATGCTCGAGGTCCTTATGCGCCGTGAGGAGAACAGTTGCCGCAGGATGCTCATAGTTCTCGCGCGCCTTCAGGCCCAGTACCCTGTCCTCTACCATATCCGTCCTGCCCACGCCATGCTCGCCGCCGATCTGGTTGAGCTTCTCAATCAGCTCTACGCCTTCCATCTGCACGCCATCCAAGGAGACGGGAACGCCCTGTAGAAATCCGATCTCCACTACCTGCGCGCTCTTGCTTGCATCTGGCGTTTTAGTCCAGCCGTAGATCTCTTCGGGCGGCTCGAAATAGGGGTCCTCCAGCTTGCCTCCCTCAATGGAGCGAGACCAGACGTTCTCGTCTATCGACCAGGGCTTGTCACGGGTTACGGCAACTTCAATGCCGTGCTCGCGCGCATAATCTATCTCCCACTCGCGGGCTAAATCCAGCTCCCGCATGGGTGCGATGACCCGGCAGTCTGTAGCCCGGAAGATAGCCTCGAAGCGCAGCTGGTCGTTGCCGCGACCGGTGCATCCGTGCGCCAGGTTCTTTATGCCTTTCTGCTTGGCGATCTCGGCTGTTTTGATGGCGATCAGCGGCCGGGCGATGGCCGTTCCCAGAACATATCCCTCGTAAGAGCCATTGGCTTTGATGAGTGGAAAGATGTAGTCCTTTACGAACTCCTCTCTTGCATCTATGATGTAATGCTCGTCCGCCAGCTGCTTTGCTCTGCGGTTTCCTCGCTCGATATCCGATCGCGGCTGGCCGACGTCCACCAGAACAGTGACTATTCTATCAAATCCATATCGTTCTTTTAGGAGCGGAATACAAACAGATGTATCCAGGCCGCCGGAATAGGCCAGTACAACTTCAGACACTTAGCAACACCACTTTCGTACAAGAGGCATGGTCAATTTAACCTTATCTCTTCATGTAGCGATAACTCTATAACTGCTACGAAAAAAGTGAGAGAATAATGACCCAGCTTATCAAGACGGCCGCGCTATGCGTGGACTTCGATCGGGATCTTCGAGCCCTACAGGCGACGGGTGCTTTGGCACGAATGATCCAGCCGGTTTTGAAGATGATAAACCAGAGGCTGGCGGAAGAAAAGCCTGCTCAGGTCAGGCTGAAGGATATAGTTGCCAGCACATGGCTTCCACCCATTCCCAGCGGCCCCTTCAAAAGGTTGCTTGTCAATGAGGCAAAAACTGCAATTGGCCGGCCGGTGCCTCAGACCCTCTCCATAGAGGTTACAAGACGCTGCGGGGCAAAATGTGATCACTGCCTGATAAAGGAAGGCGAGGGAGAGCTCTCTCGCGAGGATATTTTGCGCACCATCGACCAGGCTCAGGAGATGGGGACCTGCATCATCACCTTTACCGAAGGAGATCCTCTTTTGCGGGAGGACATCTTCGAATTGATAAAGCATGTAGATCCTGAGAAAGCTGTGGTAAATCTCTTCACACCGGGTCTGGACATGACCGTGGAGAAGGCGGTTAAGCTCAGAGAAGCCGGGCTTTATAATCTTATTATCGGCGTTTACAGCACCAATCCAGAGGAGCACGACCAGGTAAGAGGGGTTGCCGGGGCTCATGCCAAGGCCCTGGAGGCCATACGCATCGCTCTGGAGACGGGATTGATGGTCACTATGTCCTGCCATATAAAATCCGGGCAGGTGGACAGGATCTTGGATCTTTATAGGCTCGCCACAGAGCTTGGTGTGCAGGAACTTTCCATATGGGAGGGCATGCCAAAGACTCCTGAGGAAAAGCTCACTATAATTGAGAAAGAGATGATCGTTGACCTTTACAAGAAGATCAACTCCACGCCTGGCGGCCCGCGTCTCTTTGCCAATACCTATTTCGAGGGCCAATTGCTCGGCTGCATGGCTGGGAGAAGGTGGCTGCATGTTGCGGTTGACGGCAGCGTCAGGGCCTGTCCCTATTTGCAGGAAAGCTATGCGAGTATAAAGGACTCTTCCCTGAAAGATGCCTGGAAGGCTTTGCGAAGATCCGGGCAGTTCGAGGGATTCGTCTGCCATTGCCCGGCCCAGGATGTATTCGGCTAAAGCATTTTTTCTGTTTTGCGTTATTACATCGGGAGCGCGGAGGGTCACGAATACCCCGACCTTCAGGTCGGGGATGAAGTGAACCCTCGCACGTTCTTTCTGCTCTTCTAAATCAATAAAACAAGTCGTGGAGATCAATGGAATCTGAGCAACGAAGACTCGACGAGTTCTGAATTCCCAAAAAAACCGGGCGTGCGGGCGTGCGGCCCGAAGCATACCCCATCCTTTAGGGTGGGGTGGCCGCACGCAGTTTGATTTATTCCGTTTTTCTCCTTCTGTTTTCCTGTTTTTCTTTTTATATTATTCCGTCTCATACGATAACACATCATATCTTGAGTTCAAGCCGGTACCAATCATTCGGGCAATGCCAGAATAAAAGTCATGGAAAATTATTAGTACAGACATGCGCTTATCAGAGATCTGAGGTAGGATATGGGTATTTTCAGCAGCCTCAAGGAGAGCCTTGGGACCTGGATAAACAGGATATTTAAGAAAAAGAGGGCCAAGATCGGACTTTACGGCCCGCCTAATGCCGGAAAGACCACCCTAGCCAACAGGATTCTGCACGACTGGAGCGCGGGAGATAGCTTTGGAGAGGTTTCTCCCATACCCCATGCGACTCGCAGGGCCATGAGAAAGGAGGGTGTAGTGATCAACGCCAACGGCTCGAGCATCGAGCTGGATATAGTCGATACGCCAGGCATGGCCACAAAGGTTGATTTCAAGGAGTTCATGGCCTTCGGCCTCTCCGAGGTCGAGTCCAAGAAGAGAGCCAAGGAGGCTACGGAAGGCGTCATTGAAGCCATTAAATGGCTGGATGACCTGGACGGCGTGCTCTTAGTTATGGACTCAACCGAGGATCCTTATACTCAGGTCAATGTGGTAGTGATTGGAAATATGGAAGCAAGGAAGCTTCCCCTTCTCATTGTGGCCAATAAGATGGATCTGCCCAATGCATCGCCGGCCAGAATTAAGGCTGCCTTCCCCCAGCATGCCATGGTGCCGATCTCCGCCCTAGAAGGATCGAATATAGATAACCTTTATCAGGCGATAGCAGCTCATTTTGGGTGATCTTGATGAGAGAAGTGCAAATGGACCTCATCTCCGGGGAGAAGCTGGAGAAAATGACCTCCATGGAGAAGATTCGGCTCATCCTGGACAAGGTCAAGAATGGCAAGATTGTGGTTTTGGAGAGCGGCCTGACTTCTGATGAGGAGGTGCGCCTCATCGAGATGACCATGACCGAGATTAGGGTGGACGAGTTCTCCGGAATAGAGATCGAGAGCTATCCTTCCAAGAAGGAAGGGTCGTTTTTGGACAGGATATTTGGCAGAGCTCTTAAGAGCAGGATGACGGTTATCGGTCCTGCCAACCAGCTACGAACCATTGAGAAGGACAAATATCAGATCAGCACCAAGGTCTCAGTGGGGGACTAGATGCCTCATATCTGCACCCGCTGCAGCAATGTCTTCGATTCGGGAGAGGATATCCTGAAGGGCTGCCCGAATTGTGGCTGGAAGAAGTTCATGTTCGTAAAAAAGAAGCCGGTGGATCCGAAGGCGCAGCTACTACAGCAGGGGCAGATCATAAATCGGGCCATGGGCGTGAGGGTGCCGCCCAGGAGAATGGAAAAAGAATCGATGGCAATAGACAAGGAGATGCCTGCTCTGCAAAGACCGGCTCCCGCGATGGCAGCTTCTCCATCGCTTTGCACCCCGATCAAGAAAGAACTCGAGAATAACCATCCGTGCGAGGATAACCATCATAGTGATGGCAAGCCGGAAGGGAAGGCCCTGGAGAGCATCAAGATAACGGCGCCGGGCACCTACGAGTTGAATCTGCCGTCTCTATTCGAAAGAGATGAGCTGATTATGGCAGTCAAGGAAGGCACTTATTTTATAGATCTCACATCTGCCTTTAAAAAGGGCAAGAAGGATTGAGATTTTTATTACTTTTCTATTTTGATCTCAATTCCTTTCCAGTCCTGGCCTACTCCGCGCAGAGACTCAGCCATGGCTACTGCTACATTGCCGATGATCTCTTGCGGGAAGGCACTTATATCGATGGCCTTTCCATCCACCTTCAGCTCAACATTCATTTTCGTCCTCTTTAAGCCCCGCCGAATATGGCGATGGGTGGGGTGTAGACGGAGGCACTGGCAGAAATAGCCTGGGGCAAGGTAAAGACAGTGGCGGCCTGGTTGGTTAGATTAGTATTCTTAACTGCAAACATGGGTGTGATCGTAACCGGAGATGCACCCTTGATCATAGTCGCGGCCGCATCGAGCTGTGTTTTCTTTCCCAGGGTGCTGAGATCGAGTACATTGCTTTTCAGGTTGCCTCCCAGAGCGGTTGGCGCAATAGTCGGCATTGTAGGCGAGAGCTGGGGCAGAGAGACAGCCTCTGTGCTAGGTTTTTTGCCTAATGTGCTTAAATCCAGAACATCAGCAGCGCTGGCCGTGACGGCTGCGCATGCCAGAAGAACTGTGATGACGAAGACAGTAAGAATCAACTTCATTTCATGAACCTCCTTTCTCAAAAGGGTACTCAACCAGACCCTTTTTTTCAGGTACGTGAGCTTTAACCATTTATTCCTTTTGCCTTCAAGTACTTTTCTTAGGCTTCAAGCACTTTTCTTAGAATCCAATCCATACATCGTCATGGGTGGATGGATATGGAAATAGACGATTCGCCGATAAATTCTGCTAATTATATTCGTATTGTATGATCAAAGACAAATACTTGGAAACCCAATTTATAAGCGGATTAAAAAAAAGAAGTTTGCTGCCAGGTTTCCCTAGCAGTCGATACCATCACAGATCGCCTGGATCTTGTCAGGCACGGGATTCTCATGGAACTTTATGGTCTTCTCGGCCTCGAAGGTTCCTGTGAACATCTCGTGGGCCTTGATATCCTTGTAGAATATCTTGTGCCACTTTGCATCGGTGCCCCAGGTACCATTGAAGGAGTTCTTGGTCTCCAAGCCAATCAGATGGGCTGCGTCGTAGATTCCATTGCTGGCTGTCATGAGATCCTCGACTGCAGCAGTGTCTCTTCCTGCATCCTTGAGCTTCTTGATCAAGTCTTCTGGGCTGACATTGCCCTGTGGCTCATAAGGCGTCGTAGAGGCAAAGAATGCCGTTTCATCCTTTTCCATCTCGTTTACGGAGAACATCTCCTGAACATCAGCGCCGATGCCGCCGTAGAATGCCTTGGAATGCAGGTACTTGCCGCCGGTCAGTGGCGTATCGCCTGCATATGTCAGCTTGGTGGTCTCGAAGAGGTTAAAGGCAGACTTATCCCCGCCGTTTACCGAGCTTACATTCCTCTTTAGCTTCTCAGCATTCTGAGAGTAAGCATGCTCGGAGTCAAGCTCCAGGTCGCCGTCGCCTGCCATGGTGTTGTAGTATTCAAGTGCAATCTTCTTGTCGATTACCGATGTACTAACATCGATAATCCCCGTTCCGGATACCTTTTGGTTTTCACAAAACTGTTCATACTGCACTGGTGGTACCAGTGGTGGATTAGCTAGCACGGTGCCAGAGCTCCCTAAAAGGGCAATTGCCAGCACAAATGCTACTATTATTACTCCCTTCATTTTTCTTTTCGCCCCCTTTTTTTTAAGCGATTAATTTCAAGCTATTTCGCCAAATAAGCGAGATTTAGCTTTCTATCTATCCGTTACTTTTATATTATATAAATTTATCCTTCAAAACCACCCAGATGTAATGATCTTCCTCGGATGCAGGAACGAGTTAGGAAAGCCAGGGAGATTGGAGGGTAACATGAATGATATAATCTAAATAATAAATATTTATCAATAAACCTAACTCTCCCGAAAGAGTATGGAGGAAATAAACCAGGACTCAGAAATCATTATTCGCAGATTAATTGGTGAACGTGCTGCAAATTGCAGTTTTTCATCGTGCTCGGAAAATGCCATGATCCTTTTCGCCCTCAATTTTCTAATTATCGTATAAAAATATCATCAAAAGCTAATAAAATTAAATTTAAATGCAAAGATATTTAATACAATGAAATCAAATACAACAAGAGAGCATTGGATCAATCATGTCCTCCTACCTGGAGCATCCGCATCTATTGCCGCAAACTGTAGAGAAGCGTCTCTTCCAGTTAGATTTAGCCGCCACGGCTCTCAAGGCCTCCAGCCTCATTGTAGTACCTACGGGCCTGGGTAAGACCGTCATAGCTCTCATTGTGCTGTTGGCTCGACTGGATAAGGGCAAGGTTCTTTTCCTGGCACCAACCAAGCCTCTGGTAGAGCAGCATGCCGCCTTTATGCAGCGTGTACTCAAAGACAAAGATATTGTCTCCATGATGACTGGAGAGATGCTGCCTGAAAAAAGGATCGGATCCTGGGGGAAAAATCGCATCGTTGTCTCCACTCCGCAGGTAATCGAGAACGATCTTCTCTCTCGAAGGATCGATCTTAAGGATGTCTCCCTGATAATTTTCGACGAGGCGCATCGGGCCGTGGGCGGCTACGCTTATGTCTATATAGCCGATCGCTATCATCGCGAAGCAAAGAGCCCCCTGGTTCTTGGGATCACCGCCAGCCCGGGCTGCCAGAGCGAGAAGATCGCCGAGATCTGCACCAACCTTGGCATTGAGAAGATCCAGACCCGTACGGAAAATGATCCTGATGTCGCCCCATTTGTTCACGAGCGGGAGATCGAGTGGATAAAGCTTACCGTTCCCAAAGAGCTTCTGCTTATCCGGACGGCTATCGAAGAGTTGCTCAAGACCAGAATAGATGATTTGAACCGGCTTGGCGTCAGTCCGGTCAGAATCGATGTCAAATCCCCCAAGAAGGAACTTCTAGGGTTGCAAGCAGTCCTCATGTCCTCGGCCAAGACACAGGCAAATAAATCTACATTTGCGGCCATCTCCCTCATGGCCGAGATACTCAAGCTGCATCATGCCGTCGAGCTGGCTGAGACGCAGGGGCCGGATGCACTTGCCAGATATTTTCAGAGGCTACAAGGCGAAGCCCTCTCGCGAAGCGGTTCTAAAGCTTCCCGTCGGATAATGCTAGATCCCAGGTTTCTGCAAGTTGTAGACGCCCTGCAAAAGCTGGAGGTGGAGCATCCCAAGCCCGCCGCGGTAAAGAGAATACTGCAGAAGCAGATTGCGGCGAATCCCCAATCTCGCATCATGGTTTTTACCAACTATCGGGACACTGCCACATCTCTTCTCAAGTTCCTGAAAGATGATCCTGCCATTCGGGCCGTGCGATTCGTGGGGCAGTCCAGCCGCAAGAATGATGAAGGCCTCAGCCAGAAAAAACAAGCAGAGATTCTTCAGAAATTCAGAGCAGGCGACTTCAATGTCCTCATTGCCACCTCGGTAGGGGAAGAGGGAATCGACATTCCTGCCACGGATCTGGTTCTCTTTTATGAGCCGGTGCCCTCCGAGATTCGCAGCATTCAGCGCAAAGGCAGGACCGGCAGGGCGAGAGCTGGCAGAGTAATAGTATTAATGGCCAAGGGCACGCGGGATGAGGCATATTACTGGATCTCCGATCGCAAAGAAAAGACCATGAACCGACAGATGCGGGATCTGAGCGGTCAGGCGGAATCTTTGCATAAGGAGTTTTTGCCTCGGCAGCAACAGATAACTGGGGAGCCGGTCGCCAGGCCTGCAGAAAAGGGTGAAAGCCTGGCTGCATGGCAAGATATTGGGCAGAACGAAGGGCAAAAAGACAGGCAAAATGTTGTGAATGGCGGGGTGCAAAAAGAGCAAAAAGAAACGGAAGAGCTGGGCAAAATGCCTGGCAAAATCTTTGTGGACTCAAGGGAGAGGGGGATGGCAAAGATCCTGGAGTCTATGGGCCTCGAGGTCACTGTCAAGAATCTGGGGGTAGGTGACTATGTGGTCAGCGACAGGGTGGCGGTCGAGCGCAAGACGGCTGCTGATTTTGTATCTTCTATCATTGATCCGCAGAGAAATTTGTTTCGGCAAATAGCAGATTTGGCCAGGACTTACGATCGTCCAGTTTTGATTTTAGAGGGGAGGGATCTTTACAACACGCAGATGAATGCCAGCTCTATTCGGGGAGCATTGGCCTCTGTGGCCGTAGATTATGGTGTCCCCATCATTCCCACGGACGATCAGAATGAAACAGCCCTGGTTATCGCATTGCTTGCAAGCCGGGAGAGAAAGGAGGGGCGCGAGCCGAAGGTTCACGGCCACAAGACCGCCAGGACGCTTAAAGAGCAGCAGGAGTACTTGATCTCATCCATTCCCAACGTGGGGCACACGGTAGCTAAAAACCTGCTCAAGCACTTTGGATCCATCGAGAAGGTCATGACTGCTTCTCCCCAGGAGCTGCAAGAGGTACAGCTGGTGGGGCCCAAGATCGCAGAGCGGATTCGCGAGCTGGTGGGCGGAGACTATAAAGGATAGGTGACAGGGAAACATTATTGAGAATGGGAGTTGATTGGCAAGAAAAGGTGACATGCAATCAGAGATAATGCATCAGATCTGCATTTTCTCACCGCATATGCAGGACGGTCAGAATAATGTGCTTCAGCTCCTCTTTAGGATAATTGCCTACATGCTTATACACGAGAGTGCTGTTATTGAAGATAAGCAGGGTTGGAGTTCTTGATACTCCATATTTGTTCATAGTAATGGGATTATAGTCGATGCAAAGCTTGCCGAATACGATTCTGCCCCCAAAATCCTCTGCTATTTGATTAATCTTTGGATCAATAAGTTTGCAAGGCCGGCAGCCCAACTCCCAGCAGTCCAGGACAAAGGGCGAATAGATCTTGAGTGCGTCATCCAGTCTCCTGTCATACACGTCAACTGGAGCATCTGGAAACATTAGTGTCGGCCCGGAGGCGTTGACGCCCATCTGCGCTTCAGGGTTTGCCTGGCAGTCACCCATCATTGCTAGGGGCAGCAAACAGAGGACAGTGATCACTGTTGATGCTACTATTCTATTATAGTTCTTTGCGCTAGTTCGTATAATAATACTTAAATACAGAATGCGTTTTACCAGGTTATAGGTAATTAAATAATATTATATGCGTTATATCGAATTATGCAATCAACTATAATTGAGACCATCATCGCTATCCATCCAAGGCTCCTTGCCGCAAGTGCAAGCACACACAAACGAAAAAGGATAATTAAAGCCTTTGCTGGATTTCGATGTGCAGCTTCGATTCGTATCTTCGCTTTGACTTTGCCTTCGGCAGCAATTTGGGAGGAAATAGCGGTGATGGTGTCGATGGATGTGGTGATGGGGGGACGAATAAATGCACCCCCGGTTTGCTTTTTTTTGGCCTTTTGATGTCGCCTGAAATCGAATTAAGGCGATCAACCGAAAGGTATATCAAATAGCCTTTCCCCTAATAATTGCTGCAGAAGCGTCGCTTCAATTGAGTTTGATGGGATGTTTTGCAGTAGGATCGATCCACGGGATCGATGCCAAAGGTAAGTGAACTAAATGGAGAGATACGGAAGCGGAAGCAGAGGCGGCTTTAGCAGCGGCCCGAGAGAGATGCACGATGCCACCTGCGCAGAGTGCGGAAAGACATGTCAGGTTCCCTTCAAGCCCGATGGATCCAGGCCGGTTTATTGCAGCGATTGTTACCAGAAGCACAAGCCCGCCAGGCCGCCCAGAAGATACTGATCAGATCGATGCCTTAAGCGATCTGTTCTTATCAGAATATCACTTAATGGGTATTTAATGGGGCAGGGTTGAGCAACGGGCCCTGCAAGGATTTATTTTTCTTCGTTGTTCTTCCATCCTTTCTTGCGATCATAATCATTGCGTTGTTTCTGGTTTTTCCTCAGCCGTGGGTTGCGTACGTGAGCTGCTGAAAAGCGCTAGCAAGTAATGCAATTAATGCAATGGATGTCTGCTGCCAAAATGGATCTCATGCATTCGATTCTCGTAATGATTTTCAGTAAGCTTTACCCACGACCCAGCCTTGGAGTGCTCATGGATATCAATTATACATTCTTTCCAATCTACAGGTTTTGACCAACAGATATATAGAGTAGTTAGATCTCTGAGTGAATGCTGCATATCGTCGAATCAATTGAGTTTGATGGGATGTTTTGTAGTAGGGTCGATTCATGGAATCGATGCCAAAGGTAAGTGAATTAAATGGAAAGATATGGAAGCGGCAGCAGGGGCGGCTTTAGCAGCGGCCCGAGAGAGATGCACGATGCCACCTGCGCAGAGTGCGGAAAGACATGTCAAGTTCCCTTCAAGCCCGATGGCTCCAGGCCAGTGTACTGCAGCGATTGCTACCAGAAGCACAAGCCTGCCAGGCCGCCCAGAAGATACTGATCATTTAATGGGTATAAAATCGGATAGGGTTAGTCAATAAACCCTGCAAAAATATTTTTCTTTAATGTGATTTAATCATTGTTGTTGCTCTGCTACATCAGATCGTTTTGTATCGCTACAAACTTTGCTTTCAGCTCCGGCAGCTCAATGCTAACCACATCCCAGGTAGATTCCAAATCAACACCAAAGTATTGATGGATCAGGATATCTCTCATTCCCGCCATCTTTCTCCATGGAATCTCGGGATGCGCGATTCTCAGATCATCGGGAAGATTCTTCACAGCCTCACCGATTATTTCAATCCTCCGGATAATCATATCTTGCAGAGATGTTGAGGCTACAAAGTCCTCCAAGGTCTTT
>DATLBD010000085.1:0-22719 GCA_035527135.1 Methanothrix sp.
GTAAGCTGCGGCAGGCCCAGGGACTTATAATGATCATCCGCGAAAAATATTAGGTCTTCTGCCTGGCCCGTTCCGGCAAGAAGAAGCAGAATGCTGAGGATATGCAGGAGCTTCATCCTCTTTCAGGTTATTTTGCATCAATTAGTTAAGCCTATCTCTGGAGGCTCTGCTTGGGTGATCTCAAGCTATCTTGTGCAATCTGCGATTTCTTTACTGCTGCTATTTTGGCGGCTCTCTGACTCTGATGCTTCCAATATTTCTGATGTCTATCTGGAAAGCACGGTGCTCAGGAAAAAGGCTGCTGCAGCCGTCAGAATTATGGTCGCCCCGGAGGGAACATCTAGCTCATAAGATATCAAGAGCCCTATGGTTACAAAGACGGCCCCCAGGAAGATGGAGCCGACCATGATGGCGGGCAGGCCTTTCATGTACCGCCTGCTTATGGCGCCGGGAATGGTCAGAAGCGCTATGACCATGATTATCCCCACGATCTTGATGAGGATGACCACGCTGAAGGCTACCATGGCTAAGAGCAAGAGGCGAAGGCTCTGCACAGGCAGGCCGATGGCCTCCCCGTAAATAGGATCAAAGCTCATGAGGAGAAACTCCTTGTAGAGCAGAAAGACGAGGACCAGGATGATCAATGTGATTGTCAAAATAAGCAGCACATCGCTCCTCGTCACGGCTAAAATATTTCCGAAAAGGTAGCCATAAAGGTCTCTGGCATAACCCTGGGAGAGGGTAAGAAGCATGATTCCTAAAGCCATGCCTGTTGCCATGAAAACGCCAATGGCTGTGTCCTCCGAGACGCGCGCCCGGGAGCTGACCATGCCTATGCCGAGAGCGGTTAAAACGGCCGATCCTATTCCGAAGGTCAGCGGATCGTAGCCAAGGAAGTAACCAAGACCAATGCCCCCAAAGGCTGCGTGAGCGATGCCGTCGCTGATGAATACAATTTTATTTAAAATTACATAAATTCCAATTATGCCGCAAAGCACCGAGGCGGCCAGGCCCGCAGCCAGGGCATTTCGCATGAAGTCGTACTGGAGAAAATCCAATTGCAGCTCAATCATGTTTCCTCAAGACCCGATGGGGCGTGCCGTGCGCTATCATCTCCACTGGGCAGCCGTAGGCCTTCTCGATATCCTCATTGCTTAGCTCCTTGGTGCCGTGATAATAAAGCCGCTGGTTTAAGCAGGCGATCTTGCTGACGTAAGTAGAGATGGCAGTGACATCATGGGACACAAGCACAATGGCGATGCCCATATCTCGGTTTAGGTGGCAGAGCAAGTCGTAAAAATCCGTCTGCTGAGCGGAATCAACGCCCGCTGTGGGCTCATCCAGAAGGAGCAGCTCGGGATCGGAGACTAAAGAGCGGGCCACAAAGACCCTCTGCTGCTCCCCCCCTGAGAGAGCACCAATCTCTCGCTCGGCTCTCTCCTCCATTCCCACAGCCTGCAGTGCCTCAAGGGCAGCCTTGCGATCCTGGCGGTCGTATCGGTGCAGGAGCCCGGTGCGGCTGTATCTTCCCATGAGCACCACATCAAGGACCTTAACGGGAAAGCTCTGGTCGAAGACGGTCTTCTGGGGCACGTAGCCCATCCGGCTCCGGGCGGCTGCCGGCTTTTTCCCAAAGATGGTAATGCTGCCCCGATCTGGCTTGATCAGGCCCAGCATTGCTTTGAGCAGGGTGGATTTGCCGCCGCCGTTGGGGCCGATAAGGCCCAGGAAGTCGCCTTCCAGGAGCTCCAGGTTTATGTCCTCAAGGACGACGTGCTCTCTCCTGTAGACCCAAAGGTCGCTAATGGATACAATCTTGTCCGTCATGTTTGGCTCTGGGCAATCTCCCTGCTCGCATATCTCATATTATCCAGATAATTTCCTGCCAGTGGATCAAGGGCTACGATGCGGGCATTCATCTCCCGACCGATGACCTCCGCAGACTTGGGATTAAACTGCGGCTCTACAAAGATAGCAGTTATATTATTCTTTCGGGCCAGCTCTATCACCTCTCCCAGGTACCTGGGTCCGGGCTCCTTCTCGCCTTCCATGAGCGGCACCTGGCGAAGTTCATAGTCCCGGGCAAAGTAGGTCCAGGCAGGATGCTGCACTATGAAGATCTTGCTCTTTTTGCCGGCAAAGGTCTGATTCAGTTCTTCGTCCAGAGCTTTAAGCTTGCTCAAATAAGCATCTCGGTTCTTGACATAATAATATTTATTTTGCGGGTCAACTTCAATCAGGCCCGAGCAGATGTTGTCTACTTGCACGGCGGCATTTCGCAGAGAAAGCCAGATATGTGGATCTATCTCATCCTTGCCCTCTTGCAGCAAGGAGATGCTCTGAGAAGAGTCTACTACTACCATTCTCTTATTGGCCCTCAGCAGCTTGTCCATCCAGAACTCAAGACCTGCCCCGTTCATGACATATAGATCGGCTTTGGCCATATCCACCATCAGAGAAGGCGTGGGCTCGAAGGTATGAGGCTCGGCTCCCGGCGGAACTACCACAATGACCACGACCTTGTCGCCGCCCACTGCCCTTACGAACTCACCCAGAGGAGCGATGGTCGCAGCCACCTTGATCTTGCTGGAATCATTGCCGGAAAGAGCAACTGAAGGGGCGACGGAAGAGGACTCATTCTGCGAGATGCAGCCCGATAAAATGGTCACTGCCAGCAGCAAAACCAGTATCATAATCTTATTAATATTACCTATCATATTATTACACCTTTTTTTTGTTTCTGTGGACTCAGATTCTTGCCGATGTATTTGGAGCGCGTCTTGCCGCCTTCCCGCCAGTAGCCGTACCAGTAGGGACCATGTGGACACCCTTTGCAGTTCTTGCCGCAGGAGACTTTCTCTAGTCGATAGGTGATCAACCCTGCCGTTTGCACATCTAGCACCTCTCTGTCGGCTGGCAGCTCCTCTGCTAGAGGTGGTTTGCTTCTTTCCAAGATGAGGCGCTCGACGAGGTTCCTTATCTCGTAAAGCACTAAGAGATCCTGATGCTCCAGTGAGTGAATGATGGTTTTAGGTATCAACAAAGGCCCTTATGTAACAGCACTTATAAGCTTATTGCAGGATTACATAAGAGATGAGTGCTATTAATAATAATTAAATAAAATTTTTATAGTTAAATTATTTATTGATGAAAAACAAGGAGATCACATAAAAACAAGTAGAGCTCGGCAAATGCCGGGCTCTTGAGTTTTTTCTCTGGATTTCTTTCTGCTTCCTTGGAATCACCGTCTTACATTGATCCCTTTTGCCTCAAGATAGTCCTTCACCTGGCCCACAGTGTACTCGCCTCTGTGGAACATGCCCGCGGCCAGAGCAGAATCTGCATTGGCCACTGTGAAAGCCTCCAGGATGTGCGCCGGTGTGGAGGCTCCGCCGCTGGCGATAACCGGGATATTTACCGTGTCGCAGATGGCCCGCGTGAGAGGAAGGTCGTACCCGATATTGGTTCCGTCCCGGTCCATGCTGGTAGGCAGAAGCTCTCCTGCGCCGAAGTCTTCCATCTTGCGGCACCAGTCGATAGCATCTATTCCGACCGGCTTTCGCCCGCCGTAGATGACCAGCTCAAACCAGGCTTTTGTGCCGTCCTCCATCTCGTAGACATTGACGCCGGGCACGATATCCGGATTGCGCCGGGCATCGACGGCCAGAGTAATGCAATTCGAGCCAAAGGCAGAGGCTGCCTCTTTTACGAAATCGGGATTCTTGACTGCAGCGGTGTTGATGCCCACCTTGTCGGCTCCCGCATCCAGTATCTGCTTTATGCCCTCCAGGCTGCCGATGCCCCCGCCCACGGCAAAAGGTATGTCCACAGCATCGGCGACCTTTCTGGCCACGTCCACCATGGTCTTTCTGCCCTCGTGGGAGGCAGTGATATCCAAAAAGACCAGCTCATCTGCACCCTGCTCTTGATAGCGCTTTGCAAACTCTACCGGATCGCCCTGCCTTTTCAGGTCTACGAACTTGACGCCCTTGACCACGGAGGGCTGGCCGTCCACGACCTTGACGTCCAGACAGGGAACTATCTTAGCATAACTTTTCATAACAACGGAAAGGAGATCATGGAGTAAAAGCCTTTAGCCAGCTAAATTAAAATAAATAATATTTAAAAATAAGTAGAAATTAAATTAAGGCCGGAAATGTCCGGCCTCAGGCAGGGCCGCCCTGGGCTTATGTCGCCTTGGCTGATCCAAACCTCTTGTAGATCTCCATCTCCGAAGCGGTGGGCTTGACCGTCTTCAAGGCCTCCTCGAAGTGCTTGGCCTCCAGCTTGTACTCGCAGACCTGCGCCTCTTCCTTGGCCTTGCCGCCCAGCACACACTCCCGGATTGCCAGCATTACCGCCTCGCTTACCAGTGCCCCCAGATCGGCTCCAGAGTACTGGTCCGTCCTCTTGGCCAGATCCTCAATCTTGACATCCTCGGCCAGGGGCTTTTTGGCGGTGTGGATCTTGAGGATCTCCTGGCGTGCCAGCTCATCCGGCAGACCGATCTCGATGAGCCGGTCGAAGCGCCCGGGTCGCAGGAGCGCAGAGTCGATGATATCTGGCCGGTTCGTGGCCGCGATCACCATCACGCTGTTCAGGGATTCCAGGCCGTCCAGCTCGGTCAAGATCTGCGATATGACCCGTTCTGTGACGTGCGAGTCGCTGGTCGATCCGCCCCGGGCGGGGGCAATGGAGTCTATCTCATCCAGGAAGATCACGGAGGGAGCAGCCTGACGGGCTTTCCTGAAGGTCTCGCGCACGGCCTTCTCGGACTCGCCCACCCACTTGCTGAGAAACTCCGGCCCTTTGATGCTGATGAAATTGGCCTGGCTCTCCGTGGCCACTGCCTTGGCCAGCATGGTCTTGCCGGTGCCGGGCGGGCCGTAGAGCAGTATGCCCTTGGGGGCCCTGGCATCCATGTGAGTGAAGAGCTTGGCATAGGTTAGCGGCCACTCCACAGACTCGACGAGCTGCTGCTTGACATCGGCAAGGCCGCCGATCTCATCCCAGTGCACATTGGGCGACTCCACCATGACCTCACGCATGGCAGACGGCTCCATCTCGCGCAGAGCCTCCAGGAAGTCGTCGTTGTTGACCTCGATTTTATTCAGGGTCTCGGCTGGTATGGATTCAACCTCAAGGTCGATTTCAGGCAAAACTCGCCGGATAGCGCGCATGCCCGCCTCGCGGGCCAGGGCGGCCAAATCGGCACCCACGAAGCCGTGCGTTACATCGGCCAGCTTCTCCTGGTTTACATCCTTGGAGAGAGGCATGCCGCGGGTGTGGATCTGCAGGACCTCCAGACGCGACTGGCGGTTGGGAACGCCGATTTCAATCTCACGGTCGAAGCGACCGGGGCGCCGCAAGGCAGGGTCCAGAGAATCTGGCCGGTTGGTGGCGCCGATGACCACCACTTTGCCGCGCGACTCCATGCCGTCCATGAGGGCCAGCATCTGAGCCACTACACGCCGCTCCACCTCGCCCGTTACCTCTTCTCTCTTAGGGGCGATGGAGTCGATCTCATCGATGAGGATGATGGAAGGCGCCTGCTCCTCAGCCGTCTTGAAGAGACTTCGCAGCTTCTCCTCGGACTCGCCGTAGTACTTGGACATGATCTCCGGGCCGCTTAGTGTCTCGAAGTGAGCATTGGTCTCAGAGGCCAGAGCCTTGGCGAGCAATGTCTTGCCTGTGCCCGGCGGGCCGTAGAGCAGCACACCCTTGGGAGCTTCCACGCCCAGACGCTCGAAGAGCTCTGGGTGCTTCATGGGCAGCTCAATCATCTCCCGCACCTTCTTGATCTCGGCGGAAAGGCCGCCGATGTCCTCGTAGCTGATGCGGGGCCCCGCTTTTTCTTCCTTGGCGGGCTTCTCCGACATCTCGATCCTGGTCTTGTCACCGATCACTGCCGCTTCCTTTGCTGGGGAGACGCGTGTGGCCATGAGCTCGATCTTTCTGCCCATGACAGGGATCTCAATGATGTCACCTCTGGTGATTACCCGCCCTTCCATGTATCTTTGCAGATAGGCTTCGGCGCCGGTGATGCGCAGGGGCACGGTGGGAGCAAAGACTACTGATTCCGCTGGTGCTGCCTGGGCGATCTTTACAGGGACTTTATCATCGATGCTCGCGCCCGCGTTTCGACGGGTGTTGCCATCCAGGCGCACGATGCCAGTTCCCGTGTCCTCAGGGTAGCCGGGCCAGAGCAGTGCAGCAGTCTTCTTCTTTCCATGAATGCTGACTACGTCTCCGGCCTGCCAACCCATTTCGCTAAATACTGCTGGATCTATGCGAGCTATGCCACGTCCGACATCCGTGGGACGTGCTTCTATGACTTTGAGTGTGATTTCTCCTGCCATCAAAATCCTCCAATGTATATGTTCATGTAAAGCTTAAGTAATTTTTTAGTCTGTTCTTCTGAGATTGATCTGATGCCAAAATTGGCATCCATTCTGCTATTGATGTCTGCTAACACCTTCTGCGATTGCTATCTGAGCAATGTCTACATGATATTACTAACTTGTAGTTAGTGATTGGTTAGGTATTTAAACATTTCGAATGAGATGGTCAAAATATTAAAAATCAAGATTTTATTTAACAATCCTAATAATATTTTTAATTATCTCAGTCCATTAATTTTCTTCTTCACCTGCTCGTGTCGGGCCTCCGTGGCCTGGAAAAGCTGGTCGAACATGCTCGGCGCCTCGCGCTGGATGATCTTCACCCCTGCCTCCGTTATTCCTCCCTTCGTGGCCACGCTCTTGATCAGCCCTGCAAAACTTTCTTCCTCTAAGAGCAAGGCTGTGCCGAGCAGCGTCTGCTTGACTAGGCGCTCTGCCAGCTCAGGCGGGATCTCCCTTCTTTCCGCCGCCAGCACGAACTCGCGCATAAGGGCGGCGAAGTAGCCTGGTGCACTACTGGTCAGATCGGCCAGTATGCCAAAATCGTTTTCCTCCACTTCCACAGCCTTGCCGATGGTGTGAAAGAGGCCAGTAATGAGCCGCTGGTCTTCCGTGGTGGCATTTTCCCCAAAAGCGAGCAGAGTCACGCCTTGCAGCTTTTCAGAGGCCATGCTGGGAAAGGCGCGAGCCAGGCGGGCCGAGCAGAGTGCACGCATATTTTCTAAAGAGACATCTGCGGCCACAGAGATGACTAGCTTTTCGGAATTAAGCAAGTATGCCAGTTCGCTAAGCACGTCCCTGACCTCTAGGGGCCGAACGCATATGAAGATCACATCGGATAGCTCCGCCACAACGCGGCTATTCGTGGGGCGGATGCCGGTAGCCTCCGCCAAAAGCTCCGCCTTCTCCGGCGTCCTGTTGCTAGCCAGGATCTCCTCCGCCTCAATGGATCCTGTCTCAACGAACTTCTTGACCAGCATGCTTCCCAGATGGCCAGTGCCAATGAATCCGAAAGTTGTCACTTGGAATTACTCCCAGGCATTTTCACGACTGGCTTTACATAAGCTCCGACTCGAGTTCGACTAAGAAAGGATTCTGCGTGCCCATTTTGTATTTTTCTATTTCTCTGCGGTGCGCGAACTGTCGTGCCTTGATCTAAGGCCCTCCGGCAAAGATCCTTTTGGTATACGACTTTGCAAAGCCTCACTCTTTTAGGAGGAACTCTCGTAGTTATAGCCTCTTTTCCTTATGGCATTGCCGGCAATTTAAAGAGCGATTTGCAATTGCTCCCATCTCATCGCCCTCAGAGATCCGGAAACCAAAGATTGCATAGCTATGCTTCGCGTCCATCTTCTTTTAGTCACTTGCTGAGGCCTATTCGACAGGTCTACCTTTCTGGGTAATCGATGGGCAAGGAATAGCTTAAGCCAAGCTCTGCCCTCAACCACAACATTATCTTGGACAGAACTTGCACGTTATTCGTAGTGCTTTATGCGACCATCCAGAATAGGGCCAAATCCACTTCTGCTAACGGCCCATTCTCATAGTCTTAGGACAATTTACTTTTCAATTCGCTGATAGCAGCTAATCGATATCTGTGAAAGCAAAAATAAGGCCCCAAATCCGTCGCGCAGAATAAGCGTGTTTGCCTTCTAATTATATCGTATCTCTAAAATACAGCACTGGCTTCGAGAATGAACGAAAAGGGGACCCGTTAGTTGCAGTTATATCTATCCAATGGCATAACAAAAATGTTTCAAGCCTATTTGAATATGTCAGATACACTTAAACCGTAATATGCAAAGAACTATAATTTTTAATTAAATAATATGATTTAAAACATCATAATAAGCTGCATCGCAGATCTAAATGCATAAGGGGTTGCAATCCTGAAAATCGGCTTAAATATGGGAGTACTCATATGAGAATAATAAAAATTTTCTTACAAAGTTATTTATAGCTTCATGCTAACGAAACCTATCACTTGAGCAAAATATGGTGATTGATTATGGATAGGGGATTGGAATTCAAAGGTCCATGGGGGATATTCAAAATTGCTTTGCTCATGGTCCTATTCCTGACCATTGCATCTGGCAGTAAAGCGCCATGCAGCGAGGGGGATGAGATATGCGATCAACAATGGAATTTGCTGGCAAAGGAAGAGAGTGTATCAAAACTGGTTACGGGCATCGGCGAGAATTTCGCAGCCGATACGGATACACAAAACATTGCAGAGATTTCCTTTAATTTCCAGGACAAATCAGCTTCTTCAGAAGTACAGAAGATCATAACCGGCAACAACACGCCAAGCATCATCAAACTAACTGCAGAGAACATTGATAGCGATCTATTAAACTACAAGATCATAAGCCCACCCAGCCACGGAAAAATCAGCGGGATTGGGCCTAATTTAATCTATGTACCGGAAAAAGATTATGTCGGTAGCGACTCAATAACCATTTCCGTTAACGATAGAATCGGAGGAGAAACGGACATTACAGTCGCGATAGACGTACTTCGGCTCTATCATCCTCCCTCTGTCAGGGTTCGCAGCCCTCAGAATGGAGAAATATTCACGACTTATCCTTATGAAGATATGGCGGAGATAGAAATTCATGCCACTGCTTCTGGGGAAGGTTTGTCGGGAATTCAGTTCTTTGATGGCTTGGTTCCATTAGATGACGGCCTTGTGGAATGCTCTGAAGCCGACGCTAACTGTGGGGCGACCATTATCGCGCAGTTATATCCTGGCATGCACACCTTAATCGCTAAAGCCACGGATAGCTACGACAAAACCTGCACTTCGCTGCCTGTTGTAATAACAGTAAATCCATCAGAGCCTGCCGTGGATATCACAAACCCTGTCAATGGTGAAATATTCACATCTCCTGCAGATATCATATTGACAGCAGATGTAACCGACAGCAATGCTGTATATTTTGTGGAATTCTTTGCGAATTCAAAGAGCATAGGTAGAATTGAAAATGATTCTCCTTATACCTTTGAATGGACTGATGTAAAGCCTGGTGTGTACAATCTGAAGGCCAAGGCCACGGATGAACTTGGATATTCAGCCATATCAGAATCTGTCCTTGTAATAGTAGTACCGGTTAAGCCCCTGAGCAAATCCGACCTGGTAATGACCATGAGCTGCTCGCCAAATCCGGCGCCGTTGGGTGGATTGATGAACTATCTGCTGACTGTGACCAATAGAGGACCTGATAGTGCAACCGATGTGACGGTAGAGGATTTCCTGCCGCCTGAACTTGCCTATGTATCCTCAAAGGCCAACCAGGGGGATTTCGACTCTGAAATCTGGGATGTGGGAGGTCTAACCAAATATCGCAGTGCAAAGCTTGTCATAACTGTGCAGACGCCCTATGAAACGGGACCTGCCCAGATCTCTAATACGGCGTATGTTTATGGTGCGGAGCTCGATCCCGACAACTCCAATAACCACGCCACTATATATACAAGGTTGAGATCCGGCAACGCGTCGCCTGAATGAAGCACTCTATTCAGCAGGAGGCTTGCACCCTCCTGTAAGCTCTTTTTATTGCTTTACCTCAGTAGCATTTCCTGTTTAGACCATGCTGATTATATAATCGATATCGCGCAATTGTCGATAAAACATTAAAACCATAATATCTTGTGAAATGCGCTAGAAACTAATTTTTGAATTTAAAAGCTTGAAAGAGTATGTTACTTTTTGTTACTATTGGAAAATTATAGCGGGGAGTAGATTTGAACTACTGATCTACGGGTTATGAGCCCGTCGGGATATCCTGACTACCCTACCCCGCTGCGTTTGGGATATACACACTGACTTTATCCTAGCTTATAAGGCTTGCGTACAAAAATGCGTCGTTCTGGTGAGGTGCATGAGTGTCATTATTCGTCTTTTTCCGCAAAAACAAGCCCGCCCCATGCTATAATCCGGTTCTCCAGCGCTCCGATACTGCTGGCGCGCGGACCATTCTTTGCCGCGCCGTTGGCTGGGGCCCCGTTTGGAAATCCAGGATTTTTCGGCATACATGCGCTAAAGTCGCTTACTTAATGTATCTGAAAGTGCTAGTGCAGCCTTATGTTGCTCCTGGGCGCGGACGAAGCTGGAAAAGGCCCCGTCATCGGCTCCATGTTCGTAGCCGGCCTGGTGATCGAGGAGGATAGGCTCTTCGACCTAGCGGGCTTTGGGGTCAAGGACTCCAAGCTCCTCACGCCGGCGAAAAGAGAGATACTGGCCAGAAAGATCACCGGGATTGCCACCGATCAATACATCCTGGAGGTGAGGGCCCATGTCATCGATGAGCTGCGAAGCGTTATGACCATGAATGAGATCATGGTTAAAAGCTTCTCTTCAGTGGTGGCAAGGCTGCACGCCGATCGGGCAATCCTAGATGCCGCCGATGTGAATGCGCAAAGGTTCGCACAGCGGGTCAAGGCCGCGAGCAAAACCACTATGGATCTGATAGCTGAGCATAAAGCCGATCAGCGTTATCAGGTAGTCTCCGCTGCCTCCATCCTGGCCAAAGTGCAAAGGGATGCATCTATGCGGGAGCTGGAAGAGGCCATGCACTGCAAGATTGGCAGCGGCTATCCCCATGATCGGGATACCATCGCTTTTTTGGAAGGGTGGGTAAAGGAAAACCGGGATCTTCCCCCCTGTGCCAGGCACAGCTGGGCTACGGCGAAGCGTATAAAAGCTAGTTTTATATAGGCTGCCTGAAACTTAGAGGCGCAAAGAAGAGGGATCTCATGGATATAGAGGATACTTTGCTTATGATTCCAGGGCCGGTCAAGGTCGCGCCTCGTGTTCTGCGCGCAATGTCCAAGCCCATGATCAGCCACCGAAGCGGTGATTTCAGCTCGATTTACAGCGACTGCTGCGGTCTTCTCAAGCAGTTCTTCGAAACCAAGAACGAGATAGTAATAATGACCGGCAGCGGCACTGTGGGCATGGATGCCGCAGTTGCCAGCCTCATCGGCCATGACGATAAGATCGTAACCATATCCAACGGAAAGTTCGGCGAGCGGTTCACTGAGATTGGTGAGAGATATGGCAAAGCCATTCCCGTGAAGTTCGAATGGGGCACTCCCTTTGACCTGGACAAGGTCGAAGCTGCACTGGAAGAGGGCGCCAAAGCCATAGCCATGGTTCACAATGAGACCTCGGTGGGCCTGACCAACCCGGCGAAGGAAGTCGGCAAGCTCGCCAAAAAACACGATGCAATCTTTATCGTAGATGGCATATCCTCCATCGGCGGCAACGAGTTTCTCACCGATGAGTGGGGCATAGACATTGCCATCACCGGCTCGCAGAAGGCTCTGGCAGTGCCACCAGGCCTGGCTGTTGTCTCCGCCACACCCCAGGCGGAAGAGCGCTTCTTGCCAAAGAGCAGAAGCTACTACTCCGACCTGAAGGCGCACCTGAAGAGCGTGCGAAAGAGCCAGTCACAGACGCCCTTTACTCCGGCAGTGTCGCTGTTCTTCGCCATGCAAGAGGCACTGCACATGGCAGCCGAAGAGGGCTTTGCCGCCCGGCGGGCCAGAACCGCCAGGCAAGCGGATTCGGTCCGCTCCGCTGCAAAGGCGCTAGGCATCGAGCTTTTCCCCCAGGTAAATGAGCACTCTCACTACTCCAATACTGTCACCGCCATGAAGATGCCAGAAGGCGTCACGGACGACAAGCTGCGTGGCGGTATGAAAAAGCGGGGCGTCGTCGTCTCTGGCGGGCAGAACCTTATCAAAGGCAAGATCTTTCGGATCGGCACCATGGGCGTATGCTCTTCAGGCGACATCCTGCGAACCATCCAAACTTTGGAGCTGATCCTGGTCAAGGAGGGCAAGATCGCCTCCTGCGGCGCGGGTGTCGAGGCGGCTGCCAAGGTGCTGGAAAGCCAATAAGACGATAATTTATTTTTTTTTTATTTATATTTATACAATCTAATTTTTCATGTTCTGGACAAAGGTGAGCGATAGCCAGGCTAGCCGTATAACAGGAGGCAACGAAAGACCGAAGGCCAGTTTTATCGATTTTTATCAATGTTGTGCGAATTATTTTCTGGTAGCCTATTTCCGCTTTATTTTTTTAACCAAGGTCCGGACTGTTCCCGCGGAGGAGAAAATTATTCTAATGTTGAGAAAAGGGCAAGATCTCGCTTGAGAAAATAAATGGCAGCGAAAAGATGGGGTAATGAACATATTATGGCAATAAGCAAATCGAATAAAAACCTGGTATAAGGTTGAACATGATATAATTAGTTTTAAAGATAACTATTAATGAGAGAACGATGATGAACCATAATGGATTTAAGGCATTCTATTGAG
Organism: Methanothrix sp.; assembly: GCA_035527135.1. Lineage (GTDB taxonomy): Archaea > Halobacteriota > Methanosarcinia > Methanotrichales > Methanotrichaceae > Methanothrix. The sequence goes on from DATLBD010000085.1 coordinate 12,729, forward strand.
AATACGTTATCCTAAAAGGAGAAAAAAGCTTTATAAGTAGGCAGGCGGTTAAATGCAGCCTTGATTTCATGGGGGTCGAAGCTTGAGTAGATTAAAAGCAGAAATGCGCATTAAAGAATCAAATCGGTGCTCGTCACTATGCAATAAAGTAGGAAGAGAGAGAGTTAATCTCATACTATTGCTATTATTAAGCATAATTTCTACTTTATCCTTTGCCCCTCCATGCGCGGCCCAGAGCGGCTATGAAATCAGGAATGCCGTGGTAACTCCAGAATATGGCTATGAGGATTTCACCTACTCCGCCCAGGTATGGATGAGCGAGGAGGCGGCCAGCAAAGTAGGTGTTATTGCCGTCACTAAATTCAGCTTAAAGCTAAATATCTATGACGATGGAAAGTTGATCCACTCAGAATCCTCTCCCAGCCAAACAGGCATGGGCAAGAGCTCATTTACCTTCGGGCCTTACAGCTTCAAGAATAGATTCGGCATAACCAGTACTAGCAATGCCACCTTCGAATTTATCTTCTATGCGGGCGGCCAGCAAGTTGCTAAAACTCCCAGAATAAAGGGCCCCATCGTCCAGCCGCCCACAATAACAGGCATCCAGTACGAGAAGAATCCCTATTTCTTCCAGGGAATCTCCGTTTCTGCCGGATTCAAGGACATGGACGAACTTTTGCCTGCACCAACATGCCACCTGGAGATCGCAGGCCCGCTGGGTGTCGCTGATTCCAGGAGCTGGATCACAGCCGATATTTCTTGCCAGGCATCGGGAAAGAGCACATATTCCTGCACCATATCGGAGGACCTCTCCAGTTATCGGGACGGAGGAAATTTCAGCTTCAAGCTGGTCTACAACAACCTCAAGCTTGATCCCCTGATTTACGGACCGTACAACGTCTCCCTTCAGCCTTACAATCCTGCTATAGAAAAAGTCAGCATTCCGAAACTGCTGGATTATACCAACTTCACCATTCAAGCTTATGTCAGGGATGCCGGGGTTAAAATGCTGGGAGGCAGCCCGTATGGCAGCATGGCGAGCCTGATAATCAGCCATCCCCAGAAAGGCGAGATGGCTTATGCCTCATCTGAGCCCACGGTGCGGGGAAGCAGCCTGGTCTACGAATGGACCAATGCCAATATCCCTGCCCTCTTCAACAGGAGCGATGTGCAGCTCGCCAAGAATGCACCTTTCCTGGCCAAAGTGATATACAAAAACGAAAACTGGGATTATCAAGCCGAAAAATCAAACCTCAGCTTCAAAGTAGTAGAGGAGATTCCCAAGCTCGATCTTCAGTACCCATCAAATGTTTACGTGCGGGCTGGTGAGAGCACCGCTCAGGATATAATTGCCACAGTTACCTTCTCCAAAGGTGCGGGAGAAATGAATTTCAAGCTATCCGGCCCGGATCAGAACCTGGACTCGACGGAAAAGGCAGTACCCCTGGGGGGAGGCAGATACCAGTTCAAGAAACAGGTCACTTTCGACGACCGCCATATCAATAACAACTACACTCTAACATTATCCTTTGTCCACCCAACGCTTGAAGATGGCAGGTACACCTTCGAGGACAAATTCATTAAAGTCTCGCCGCTTTCCGTGCAGTTTTCCTTGTCAGATGTGTCCCCAACCACCGGCCTGTGGAACGACAGCTACACATATTCCCTGAAGATCGATACTACCATCGTCCCACTCGATGTTCGGCTCCAGACCTATGATCCCTGCACTAGCGAATGGACGGATAAAGGCGCCAAAAAAGCGACGGCTGAATCATCATTGCTCAACTGGACTCTTAAGCCTTTTTACTACGAATGCAAAGAGATGCAACAGCAGGGAGCGAAATATCGTTTCAAGGCCAGCTTTGCAGGAAATGATTATTTCTCAAAGCCCTACTATGGCCCGAGGAGCAGTCCCGTCCTCATCTCCCTGGATAGCGATCCAGTAGTCTATGTCACCGAAGGCAGCGAATCTTCGAGCAGCATTGTAGCTGTGGTGGAATATGGCGCAGGCCAGGGCCAGGCAACTCTCTGGCTGGAGGGGCCTGAAAAGAGTCTTGAGGAGACCAGTCAGGGAATAGCCCAGGACGGCAATAGATATCGGTACGAATGGAGCCTGCCCTTCGATGAGGCAGACATAGGCAAGAATTTCAATTATACTATCAGCTACAAGCACGCGAGCCTAGCCGCAGAGATGCAGCTGGCGGAAGAGGCTATCGCTGTCAAGGAGATCTCGATCTCATTCGGTGATGCAAATGTAGCACCTGAGAAAGGCAAATGGAATGAGACCTACGCTTACTCGGTGCCTATCGACACCAGCGTGGAGATGAAGGTCGCGCTGGAAATCTATAATCCCTGCCGCTGGGAGTGGGTGGAGCGTGCCTCAGGCACAGTCTCGCCTGGCGAGAGCCTTTTCAATCTGACTGCCCAGCCTTTCCAGTATAAATGCGCCGATGCAGAAGGAAAAGAGGCCCACTACCGCTTTGTCGCCCGCATGGCAGAGGAGAGATTCGAATCGAAAGTTTATTTCGGACCGTTTATCAACGGAGGAAAACCGGAACTGGTATCAGTGGATTTTGAACCAATATTGCAAGTATCGGAAGATGCGCCAGCCTATCAGTCGGTCAAGGCGACGGTGGACTTCCCACAGGGGCAGGACGCCATAGAGATCACGACAGTCGGTCCTGATAAGATTCCAGCTACCGAAGAGATGAAGGCAGTCTATCTTGGTGCAACTCAATACTTGTACACCTGGTCAAAGGAATTCGGCAAGGGGGACGTCGGAAACCACACCATCAGCCTTCACAATGTCCATCCAAAGACCGCAGGAGGCGAGATCGCATTCACGGGAACTATGACGGTTGTCCTGGAAAAGACCGATTCGGGACTGGAGCCTAAGGCCATCGGAGATGTGAATTACCTGCCGGTGCTGTTCGTTACCCCAGACACGGGAGCCAGCCAGGCATTGCGTGCTGAGGTCTTCTCGCCTGGTGGCAAGGGAACTCTAACCTTGAATTTGACAGGCGAGGGCAAGAACAAACAGATAGAGATGAGTGTAACAGACCTAGGCGGAAATCGGTATAGATATGATTATGCAGAGCCGTTTGATGCCACCCATGCGGGTAACAGTTACATGTTCTCTTTGGATTATCAATTAGATGGCAATAGATATGGCTTATTTAATAACCATTTAATGCAAGTAGCATTAGAGGGGACAGAGCCGCAGCCCATATGGGAGCCCAAGCTCTTACTGGAATACGATACAACTCTGTATGTACCCGCAGGGGGTAAAGCAGACCAGCTTATCCATGCAACCATAAATTACTCTGAAAGCGGAGGCATACTTAAGTTGAAACTGGCGGGTCCAAATAAGAATTTCACGAAGGACTTGAGCGACAGAGCGATTGGGCTTGATAAGTATCTCTATGAGGCAGAAATACCCTTTGATGAGAACGATATCGGAAACAGCTTCACGATATCCCTGGCATTTAATCACACCCGCATGCTTGGCAGAGATTTCAGATTTGCGGACCATTATATGCGGGTTCTTAGAAAAGCTTCGGCAAGCCAGCAGGGATCTTCAGGAACTGGGAATGGTGGACAAATAAATCGCGTCTTCAACGATAGCGCAGTTACCGTAATTGGCAATGTGACGCCTGCGGCCGGTGTAATTCAGGCTTGGGATGAGAAAGATCTGCTTCATGTATTGACATATACCCTCCAGCTTGAGAATTGGAGTTCACAACAGGTTCCCTGGATAGAGCTGTCGGTAAGACCATTCGGATCTGATCAACCCTGGAAGATAGTAGGAGATAAGAAACGATATAATCCCGCTAAAGGAAGCGTAAGCTGGACTCTCAAGCCCTTCTGGGAAACTCCATTCCTTGGCATGGCTGAGTATAGGTTCTTAATTGATGGGGCAGAGACCAAAGTATTTGAAGGGCCGAACATAATCGCAGTAGTATACAATCCAACAGATAGCTGGACCGTCAAGGTGCATAACTTTGAAGCGACAATCAATGCCACTGAAAACCTAACTGTATGTCTAGTGGGTGGAGACAATAGGCTTCCAGAAAAAATAAAGAGCTGGACGCCTAATGGACAATGTATGGATTACAGGTCTGGAAGCGGAGAGCAAACCCTCAAGTGGCAAGCAGTTGATTACCGCCCGCTGTACTACGATTTCGACATTCGAGCAAAGGGTGCGAAGTGACTCCAATGAATCTGAAATTAATCTGCATTTTTGTCGTGCTGTCCATGTTGGTCTCTGTGGGAACTGTAGTAGCTCCAGAACCAACACCTGGTCCGTCAAATGACGGCGGTGGTGGCGGGGGCGGTTCTAGTCTCAACTTGGAAAAGTTCAAGAATTACCTGGAGCGCTGGCAGAAAGAGAGTCCTGATAAATTTGAATATATTAAGAAGCTGCTATATAAGGAGCCATGGACGAGTGAAGAATATATTCCACCCAGAGTGAATGTGATATATAATGCATCAAAGCTCAATATATCCAGGAACGATGAGGTTAAGATAGGCGCCTACATTGAAAATCCCAATTCGATAGAGATCAGGAGGGTCTTATACTTGAGCCTAGAGGCAAAAGGGCCGCAAGAGGCCGCCTTCAAGCCTATCGGTATGAGGCAGATAATTCAGGTCAATGATTACGAAACATCAGGAAAGACAAATTTCACATCCATTGAATTTCCGGAGACGACCTCATTTCACTATTTAAAGAAGGTGGGAAAGGTTGAATTGAGGATCAGCGTCAGCGATGGCAAATATAAATATACTTCTCAGCAGAGCGGCAGCAATTCGGCCAAAGGATACTTCGACCTATTATCCTTGAATGTGTACAACATACCGCCTCAGATCAATAATAGTACCTTGATAGTAACTCCCAATTCCACTTGGGACGGCTTTATCGAATACAGGGCAGAGTTAAATAGCACCGGATGGAAATTGGCAGACTCTGACGGCAAGAAAAGCACCATTAACGCCACGCTTCATATCTATGATGAAAATGGTAGTGTTGAAAGGCTCTCCTCTCTCTTCAAGACGTTTCCGGAGGGTGACGATATCGTCTTCAACACCAAGGATGCCCAATTCTTCACAGAAGAGGACGCCGGAAATAACTTCACATACAGGATATCGGTAAGCGATGGAATATTGGGCGGAGCCAATACTACCTGGTCTGCCTTGGGAAAAGGTCCCCGCCTAAAAAGGACCGCAAAGATAATTGTATCTGAGCCCCAGAGCAAAGATATTGAGGACACAAGTAATTCCTGGTGGCATAAGTATAGCTTCAGCATAAATGTGAAAGCAAGAGATCCTGATATAAGATACGTCGAGGTAACTCTACTTACAAGCACACCAGATCATTTGGGGCGGACGGTAAATTCCCCACTAAATCCCATGAAGCTTGCTGTTAACACTGAGAACGAGACGACATTTGTTTTCAATAATGTCAAGCCCTTCGATGTTTTAGATTGCGGCAAGAACTATAGCTATTACTTCGCCTATGATGTAGAGGATTTGAACGGCAACAGGCAGTCGGAAATGATTGATGGGGGCCAGATAAGCGCCAAGGCTATCGCCTATCCATTCGCATCGCTTCCTGGAGTGGGAAATCTATTGCTGCTTCTGCTGGCGTCACTAGGAATAGGTGTGTTGATTGAACGGATCATCTTTAGGAGGAGATAGATGATGTTTGTGCCTGTACTTGTCCTGGCATTTATCATTATTTTAGGCCTTTTGGGAGTTGCATTGCATAAGATGAATATCGATGCAGTCTATAAAAAGGTGGAGGATCTATCTGCCGCAATGCACTCTGAAACTGAGCAAAAAGGGAAAGTGGAAGAGAAAAAGATGAGCGAAGAGGAGAAGATGAAAAATTTTCTGATGTTTTTATATAATCAGCAGGGATCCACTTTTAATGCTCTGGCTCTATCAGCTTGGCTTCTCTTAATAGTGGGCATATTCTTCACATTCTTGCTCACTCCTCAAATCTCAGAGGATTTGACATTTTTGAAGGCTACATATCTGGTTTCATCCTATTTGGGATTCTTTTTCTTCGGAATGCTGGCCATGATTTTTGGCCTAATAATAGTTATTGTTTTCAGGCCACCGGATGTTTACAGCTTATACATAATTCCAAAAGGATTAAAGAGGGCCATCATGGCATCCTGGCTTCTCTTGTTGGTGCCGATAGCCATCCCGACATATCTTGCTGTTCTTTATCCATATGCAGGAGGCATCTCTGATTGGATCGACATCGTATTTGTCTGCCTGGTTGCATCTCAAATCCTATTGCTTTCTCCTATATTCATTAAAGCACTGGGGGTTAAGACATGAGACCGTGCATAATCGGCATTGGTGGCACAGGTGGGAAAGTTCTCAAGGAATTCCTGAAAAATGAGGACATTTCCATTCTTGGCAGATCTCTGGGAGAGCATATCGCGTTTGGCAGCATCAAAGGCATTTGGATGGACTTTGATACCAGTGACTGCCTTAAGGAGAAGTTTTACGGTGGACGGCTGGAAGACGGTCATTATCCGGGGTTCATAGTGCCTCCCGAGGTCATCAAAAATAATTCCAAGGTCAAAGAGTATATTCAGAATGAATACGGTTATGACCTGAGAAAGCAGGGCTTTGACAGGCGGGCCGAGACCATGAAGGCCATCTTTGAGATCTTTCAGGTAGATCCCACTGTCAGGAGCTACTCCATTGAAGAGTATGCTGGATCTGAAAGTCCCCTCCTGTCTTATCTGTGGGAGCAGGCAATCAGAAGGTTCGTGACCATTGGAAGGGTCTCAGGGAAAAATGGTGCCAAGCTGGATGAAAATCTCAGACACCAAGGCGATATGGAATCTGGCGAAGAAGTGAATAATGCTCCTGCAGACAGCCCAGCCACGCCTTCTCCGGAAGAGGAGCACAACGATCATGCCGAACCAGGGCCTTTAACTAATGGTGTATCTTCTAAGAATAAAGCAAAGGAGAACCATATTAATAATCAGGGGCTAAAAAAGATCCTTGGCAATGGCCGGGCAATCTTGTCCAAGCTCGGGGCCCCTCAAAGAGGCAATGCAGAGAATGTCTGCGAAAGCGTCCTTTTCATAGCTTCTCTTGGTGGTGGAACCGGGACTGGATTTATCAATCCTCTCACCAGCTTTATCAGAACCAGAGGAAGCTTGGCCGCACTGGCCTTGTGCCTGTTTACGGAGAAGGGAATCGATTCCAAAAAAACTATTGAGGAGCAGAGGGATCTGGGTGCCATCATTGCCATGTACGATCTGCTCACCAAGAGGAGAGGTAATGGCATCGATGGGCTGATATTGATTGATAATCAAATTTTGCAGAGCAAGTTAGGAGGCAGAAACTATTCGGCCATGAACAGGGCTGTATTTGATGCCATGAGGCCGCTCATAGATCAGCGCCGCTTTCCGGATATCGACGATGAGTCATTGGGCCTTCAGAGGGTCTTTCTTGAGGGTCTGAATTGCCCGGGGATTCTTGTTCCCTGTCACGCTCTTATTGACTCCGCGCATCCATCTGAGAGTAAGCTGGTCGAAATGGCTCTAAAGAAAGGCAAGCTCTTTCCCTGCGATTCTACCAAGGCAGATGAGGCCTATATCTTTTCCCGGGGATTGCTGGACCCATCGCTGCTGCAAAAGGAGCTGCAGAAAGCAATTGGCCAAATTGATGGAAAAGAGAAGCCGGTTCATGTATATCCGAAGATAGGAGATAACAGCTCCGCTGAGATTCTAATATTATTAAGAAATCCATATGGAAACGGCAATATATTAGGATATTCCAGAAAGACCTGCAAACAACCGTGCAAAAATGAGTCTGAATGGAAGAAGACTTTATGCAAGACATTCGAGCAGAGGATATATTGCGCTACCTGCATGGCCCTGAGATATCTTGAGGACTATGAAAATGAGATAATCACTACAGGAATGACGCCGGTCAACAAAGCGGCACTGGGAAGCTATTTCTATGGCTCGAAATGGATTGGCAAGAGTCTCAAGCTTCTTGAAGAAAAGAAGAATTTGAGCGAAGACGACAAAAAATTCAAGGAAAAGCTGGAGGCTGCCAAGGAGCAGCATTCTAAGAATAAACTGCCCTTCCTAATGGATGAATTGGATAAGTCTCTGGGGAGATTGGAGAGAGGAGAAAAGCCAATTTTTCGCCGTGAGATGAATATATTTGCAGCGAATATGGCAAAGCCAGAAGAGGCTGTATTTTGCTGGGATAAGGTTCCTGGTGAACATAGTCAAAAGATTCAGGAGTATTTGGCTCAGATATTTGGCGTTGACTGGATCAAGAGCGGAGTTATCAAGAAGATCGACAATGATATGACGATCGAAGTTCTTGCGGCAAATAACTGCCTGTCGCTCAAGCTCAATGGTGAAAATGATAGAGTCATTCTGGAAATCGATGGCAACATAGCCTACGACTTTGCGGTAAAGAAAGAGAACGGTGAGCTGAAGATATTGGCAGGCAGTCCTGACAGAAATGGAATGGTCAAAGCAGATCTTAAATCATTGAAGCCTCTGATCCAAAGTGAGATACACAATATTTTGACTAAGGAATATGGCTTATCTTCCAGCGGGAAATGAATTCCGTTGGAGAATGCCATTGCCCCAAGGAATAAATATGTGACGCCGTATGTCGACAATCAGCGCAATTCCAATAGCCAGTACATGATGGAGCAAAGGAGATTTCGGGGGTTATAATCGCGCTAAATAGGTTCTATAATCTCCAATTAGCAGCAATGGTGACTCCAGTTATTGCAGTCGCATTTGTCTGGCGGTTCCTTGCCTGGGCGAAGACTGGAATAGCTATCGCTTCTGGGTATTAACATCGGTCACGTTGCTTAAATCGACCACCCAGGTTCTCCACCAGATGCTTCATCTCCATCTTGCTCATGGAGCGGTATCTCTCCCCGGCCTGGGTGAAGTAGTCGGTCTTCTTGATCTTCTCCCTAACCAGGTTCCCTTCAATATGGGGGCTGTAGACCGCTCCCTTTGGTGGAGTCGTTACCGGCCCGCTCCGGCTGCTCGGATTGAAGTTCACAGGCCCCTTGAACACTGGCACTGCATGGCTCCATCGGGCTGGTTATTGGCGAAGGCACAGAGCGGCCGGTTGGTGGGCAGTTCATGGAAGTTGGCGCCCAGACGGTAGCGCTGAGTGTCTACATAGGAGAAAGTCCTGCCCTGCAAGAGCTTGTCATCGGAAAACTCAATTCCCGGAACAAGGTTGGCTGGGCATAAGGCTGCCTGCTCTACTTGAGTGAAGAAGTTGTCTGGATTTTTGTCAAGCACCATCTTGCCCATCGGCATCAACGGGAATTTGTCCTCTGGCCAGGTCTTGGTCGGATCCAGGGGGATCGAAGGTCTGGTTTTGCTCTTCCGATAGCAGCATCATCTGCACGAATAGCTCGTACTCGGCAGGCTCGCCTCTTTCTATGGCCTCCCACAGGTCTCGGCGATAGTTCTATTTATTGGCTCCTCGCTGTTTTGAGTGGGTAAGCTTGAGTCCTGCATTCTGGTCATAGTTATCACAAAATTACCAGGAGACCATTTTTTCAAGATAATATCACTATCAATCGCCCCGCATGATGGACTCACGACGGAATGCTGCATCAGGAGATTGCCGATTGATATCCAGAGGTTACCCACAGTAAATAGCGAAGAGCCTATTTATTGTTAATGAAACGTAACTATTCAGCCACCCAATCAAAACCCTATTTTTCTTCCGAAACACCATGAATCATAATGTGCGATCATCAACCCAAAATTTAAATATTAATGATACTCACATAACCGTAATAATGGAGGGGCGCAATTCTCATCAAATCCCAACGAAGGGTACCAATCCAGCTAATTCCCTCTCTTCTTCACAATCAGGCATAACAATACCTTTGAGTCGCGAAGATATTTTAGCAGTTTATGAAGAAGGTCCTGAAGCAGTTTGTGCTATAATAATCCTGCAAGCT
>DATLBD010000086.1:0-2063 GCA_035527135.1 Methanothrix sp.
GAAGACAGACCTTCTGGATGTGGTCCGCTGGGAAATGGCCATGAACAAGGAGTTTTTGCACTCCGAGCTGGTGGACCAGGACGTTCTCCTTCTTGGTGGAGAGGAGGATTTTTTCCAGCCACTTGTGTTGTACCATAAGCAGTGGAAAGCGCTGATCCACGCCAAATCCATCACCGGACGAATCTTTGCAAAGGCCGACCAGTGTCCATATCACATCGGCATCGGTAACATTGGACTGACCATAGATGTGATGGTAGAGTGGCTGGACGAGAAAACCGGCGAGCAAAGAAAAGCGAGCCCCTGAAGTACTATAGCATTATGGAATTAATCTTGAAAAAATGTCACGGAATTTTGCCCGGATTGATGAGAGAGTGCACGCCAGACGATAAGGACGCGCACAAGGTCTGTGCTATTGAAATTGGGCGGATATCAAAAGAATATCCGGATGCATGGGGCGCCCTTTGCTATCTTGGCGATGCAACTGAAAATCAACATATAGATTTTGATCGGTGGAGAGAGCTGGCCACCCCGGAGCAGCGTCCTCTCGTCAAAAGCATTGGGCCCGGTGTTCAATTATAAAAAGCGGATGTGAAATCTATGGATACCAAACAGCGCTATGTTTCAAAAGAGTTGACACATTTCGTCGGTGGAAACCTGAGCAAAGAGACAAATGATAAAAGCCAGCTTCAGGAAGAACAATATAAGGTATTGCTTAAAATAATCCAAGAAAAATGTATTCGCAATCCCGACTGGCCTGACGATCGTGGTACTCAATATCGCATAAATCGTAAATGCAAACTCAGCGACAATGGAATGATCTATCCGGGTATGATCTGCTTCTGCGATATTCCGCTTGGAGATCTTGGCATCCACATCAGCAAATATAGCAATTTTGGGCTATCCTTTAGTAAATCATTTTTAATCAAGAAAGGGGCAAACCCGGTTCTTTATATAGCCAAGAATTCTGCGGAAGGGAAAGTTACAAAATCTGAATATTATGACATTATGGCTGATGCCTTTATTAATTCAGATCTTCTTAATTCTCCAAATAATTATGGCGGAAAACTCGCAGCGACAGCAGATCTTATGCTCCATTTATTGAGCCATATAAAATTCTTTGATTCCGATAAGTCGGAAGACGATGATGAGAACTTCTACATGGAGCGTGAATGGAGGAGCCTACATAATATCCATTTTGAAATAAAAGATATTCGTAGAATAATCTTGCCGAACTCTTCTTTTTGTGAGAGATTTCGCAATGATGTGCCAGAATACGTTGGAGAGATCACTTTTAGCAGCGGAATTGCTTGATATTAGGCGATATTAGGCCACTCGACAGCAACGCTTCCACCAAGCGGGCCTCCGGTCCCCTGCCGTGCTTTCCTGGCCATCCCGCTCGAATAGGATTCCTCAGGCCAGCCGCACCCCCCCCAGGGAGCTTCCAGGCAAGCATGTGGGCTGCACGATTCACGTATGATGGAAAGTATCCTCAAGCCAATCGCCTAAATATTATTTCAGATAACTTTCCATGATGAGTATTGCGCAGTACTTCCCACACATGGAACAGGTCTCTGCTTTATCCTGATGATGAATCTCCCTCGCCCTGTCACCATCTATGGCAACAATAAACTGACCTTCCCAATTTCTCGCCCTTCTGTACTTGGCTAAATTCCTGTCTTCGGGCCTCGGGCCGTACTTCAAGGTATCTCCTATGTGAGCTGCTATTTTAAAGGCCACCACTCCTTCTCTGACCTGGGCCGCATTGGGAAGGGCGAGGTGCTCGGAGGGAGTGATGTAGCAGAGGTAATCAGCCCCAGCGCCAGCCGCAAGAGACCCGCCAACACACCCTGAGATGTGGTCATACCCAACACCGATGTCGAGCGGAAGCGGACCTGCAACGAACAACGGCCTATGATCGGTCTTCTTCTTGTAATGAGCTACATAGGCAGGTATCTTCTCTGGGCTGACATGCCCGCCCATACCCTCAATGATAACCTGAACGCCCAGCTCATTCGCTCTCTTGGCCAGCTTTGCGTTCATGTCCATCTCCATCTCTTGGGGCC